>JAISLJ010000166.1 GCA_031290955.1 Zoogloeaceae bacterium
ATTTGAGTGCTTGCCTCGCCTGCTTTTCTCCCCGCAGGGCGGGGGAAAGTGCCCCCGTGACCGGATGCCCCAGCTTTTCTCTCCCCCGCTTGGCGGGGGAGAGTGCCCCGGCAGGGGCGAGAGAGGGAGTGCACCTCCGGCGCGAAGCGCCGCATATTTTTCCTTGGGCGTTTTCTCTGCTGAAGCGGAGAAAAAAGTGAGCGTCGCTGCGCTCCGCATGGAACGGCTCCCTCTCCCGCCCCTGCGGGGCACCCTTTCCCGCCAAGCGGGCGAGGGTAAAAAGTGCGCCGCAGCCTGCTTCTCTCTTCCCCGCTTGGCGGGGGAGAGTGCCCCGGCAGGGGCGAGAGAGGGTGTGCACCCTTCGGCGCGAAGCGACGCATATCTTTCCTTGGGCGGTTGCGCTACTGGAAGGTTGGGAAAAATTACCGTCGCTGCGCTCCGCAGGAAAGGACTCCCTCACCCGGCGCTTCGCGCCACCCTCTCCCCCCAAGGGGGCGAGGGGATAGAGTTGGGCGCGTTCGCGCCGAAGGGTGGATGTGGATTGCCACGGCGCTGCGCGCCTCGCAATGACGAGGATTTGGCGGTTTGCGATATTTCCGTGGGCACTTGCCTCGTCTGCTTCTCTCTCCCCCGCTTGGCGGGGGAGAGTGCCCCGGCAGGGGCGAGAGAGGGAGCACACCCTCCGGCGCGAAGCGCCGCATATTCGCCGTCCGCCAGGACTGGATTGCCACAGGGCTTCGTCCCGAAGAATGACGAGGTAGACGGTCGCACGGACAGGATGAACGCGCGCGGGAACAGAATTCCTTTCCGCTGGGAACTCCCCCAAGGAAAATAGGGACGAAGCGCAATGACAGAACCAGTCCCCCGCTCCTCCAGCCCTGTGGCGGACAAGGCTCTTGTCATTGCGATGGTCGCGGGCGAAGCCTCGGGCGATCTCCTTGCCAGCCACCTGATGGCCGCCCTGAAGGCCCTGTTGCCGCAGACCCGTTTTCGTTTTTGCGGTGTTGGCGGCCCTCGCATGCTGGCGCAGGGTTTCGACGCCTGGTGGCCAATGGAAGACCTGGCGGTGATGGGCTATGTGGAAGTCCTGAAACGTTACTGGTCGCTTGCCCGCATGCGCCGCCAGTTGAAGAAGCGCCTGCTCGGCATGCGGCCCGATCTCTTCGTGGGCGTGGACGCGCCGGATTTCAACCTGGGGCTGGAAGCGGGCCTGCGGGACGAAGGCATTCGCACGGTGCATTATGTGAGTCCTTCCATCTGGGCCTGGCGCAAGGAGCGTCTGGGGAAGATTGGCCGGGCGGCGGATCGGGTGCTGGCTCTCTTTCCCATGGAGCCGCCGCTCTACGAGGCCGAGAACATCCCCGTTACGTATGTTGGGCATCCGCTTGCCGACCAGGTTCCGCTCATCACGGACAAGGCGGCGGCGCGGCAGAAGCTGGATTTGCCGACGACGGGCCGCGTCTATGCCCTGTTGCCGGGCAGCCGCCAGACGGAACTCGCCTACATGGCGGAGACTTTCATCCAGACCGCCCTGCTGATCCACGCGCAGGAACCGGAGGCGCTCTTCCTCGTGCCCTTCGCAACCCGCGAGACGCGCCTCCAGTTCGAGAATGCCCTGTATCAGGCGGCGGCGCCCCAAGGCTCCTTCCTGCTTCTCTTCGGACACGCGCAGGACGCGATGGGCGCATCCGACGCCATTCTCGTGGCGAGCGGCACTGCCACGCTGGAAGCCGCGCTGGTCAAGCGTCCCATGGTCATCACCTACAAGCTTTCGCCCACCACTTTCCGGCTGATGAAGCGCCGTGGCTATCTGCCGTATGTCGGGCTGCCCAACATCCTTGCCGGGCGCTTTATTGTGCCGGAACTCCTGCAAGACGACGCCACGCCGGAAGCCCTGGCGCGCGTGCTCATGGAAGCCGCCGCCGACACTGCCCTCGCGCGCCGCCTGGCAGCGGAATTCACCCGCATCCACCTGTCGCTGCGACAAAATAACGCCAAACGGGCGGCACAAGCGGTACTCGACGAGATTCGCAAGAACAGTGGGAAAATTTGACCCGCGCTTGCAATGGCGGGGCGGACATTCGCAGTGATGAAACGAACGCCTAACGCTTCGTCATTGCGAAGGGGAAAGCCCCACGGCAAGTTACGTGTCACGCACCCTTTCCGCAGTGAAAACGCCAGTTGTGGCGCACATTCCCGTCCTCTGCGTTCTGGCGCCCGGTATAATCTTCGCTTTCGATTTGCGCTGGCGGTTTTCCATGTCCGAATTTCTTTTTTTGCGCGGCGCGGCTGCGTTTTCTGCGTTTCGCCTGCAAGGTCTTCGGGCGCGGTTGCTTGCGTGTGTGCCGGATTTGCTGCGTCTGGAGAGCGCGTATTGGCATATCGTGGCCGCGCGAAAAACCCTTGACGCGGCGGCGCGGGCAAAGCTTGCGCTGTTGCTGGCAGAGGAGGGCGATCCTGCGGGAGAGGACGGGGCGCATCCTGATTCCGCAGCGCCTGCCTCGGCGGCGCGCAACGTTTTTTTCGTCGTGCCGCGCATCGGCGCCATTTCCCCCTGGTCTTCCAAGGCAACGGACATCGCCCGCAATTGCGGCCTGGAGGCGGTGGAGCGCATTGAGCGCGGCATTCTTTTCCATGTCCTTCTCGCCGGGGGACGGATACTTTCGGTGGCGGAGCGGGCCGCCGTTGCCGCCCGGCTTCATGACCGCATGACGGAATCCGTGCTTGATGCGCCCGGCGCGGCAACGGCGCTCTTCCAGCGTTTCGATCCCCGTCCCCTGACCCGCGTCGATTTGCTGGCCCAAGGGCGTCCGGCGCTGGTCGCGGCCAATGCCGCCCTGGGCCTGGCTCTCTCGGAGGAGGAAATCGATTATCTGGTGCGGATTTTCACGGCGGCAGGGCGCAATCCCACCGATGTGGAACTGATGATGTTCGCGCAGGCCAATTCCGAGCACTGTCGCCACAAGATCTTCAACGCAGCCTGGGTGATCGACGGCAAGGCGGAGGAAAAGACTCTCTTCGGCATGATCCGGGAAACCCACCTTGCGCATCCGGAAGGCACTGTGCTGGCCTATGCCGACAACGCCGCCATCATTGAGGGCGCGACCGTGCCGCGCTTTTATCCGGACGCGGCTCATCTCTACCATTCCCGCAATGAACGCACCCACCTGGTCATCAAGGTGGAAACCCACAACCACCCTACGGCCATCGCGCCCTTTCCCGGCGCGGCGACGGGCGCGGGCGGCGAGATCCGCGACGAGGGCGCGACCGGGCGCGGCGCGAAACCCAAGGCCGGGCTGTGCGGCTTTTCCGTCGCCAACCTCAACGTGCCCGATTTGCCCTTGCCTTGGGAGACGACGGACGCGGGCCGTCCGGGACGCATCGTCTCGGCGCTGGAGATCATGCTGGAAGGGCCGATTGGCGCGGCAGCGTTCAACAATGAATTTGGCCGCCCCAATCTTTGCGGCTATTTCCGCACCTATGAGCAGCTTGTCGGCGACACGGTGCGCGGCTACATAAAACCTGTCATGATCGCGGGCGGAGTGGGCAACATCCAGGCGGAGCAGGCGTTCAAGGCGGATTTCCTTCCCGTCGGCGCGAAGCTCGTGCAACTGGGCGGGCCGGGCATGCTGATCGGGCTGGGCGGCGGCGCGGCCTCCTCGATGAGCGCCGGGGCAAACGCCGAGGAGCTGGATTTCGCTTCCGTGCAGCGCGGCAACCCGGAAATCCAGCGGCGCGCGCAGGAAGTCATCGACCGCTGCTGGCAGATGGGGGCGAAAAATCCCATCCTTTCCATCCACGACGTGGGCGCGGGCGGCATTTCCAACGCTTTTCCGGAACTCGTCCACTCGGGCGGCGCGGGGGCGCGTCTCGAATTGCGCCGCGTGCCGATTGAGGAGCCGGGCCTGCGTCCCGCCGAAATCTGGTCGCACGAGGCCCAGGAACGCTACGTGCTGGCGATTGCCGCTGCGCGTCTCGACGATTTCGCCGCCCTCTGCGCCCGCGAACGCTGTCCGTTCGCCGTGGTCGGCGAGACCACCGCCGATGGTCGCCTGACGGTTTCCGACAGCCATTTCCACGATTCCCCCGTCGACATGTCCCTGGACGCCCTCCTGGGCCGACCGCCGCGCATGCTGCGGGAAGTCACCCGCCTGCCCGCGCCCGCGCGTCCCTTTGCCGTGGATGCCATTGATCTGGACGAGGCCGTCCGCCGCCTCCTGCGCTTGCCTGCCATTGCCGGCAAGGGTTTCCTGATTACCATCGGCGACCGTTCCGTGGGCGGCATGACGGTCCGCGACCAGATGGTCGGCCCCTGGCAGGTTCCGGTTGCCGATGTCGCCGTCACCAACATGGGTTTTCAGGGCCATGCGGGCGAAGCCTTTGCCTTGGGCGAACGCGCTCCCGTTGCGGTGCTCGACGCGCCTGCCGCCTGCCGCATGGCCGTGGCGGAGGCGCTGACCAACCTGGCCGCCGCCGATGTCGGCTCCCTGGAAAAGGTAAAACTTTCCGCCAACTGGATGGCGGCTTGCGGCGCGCCCGGCGAGGATGCGCGACTGTTCGATGCCGTGGCAGGCGTGACGGCCCTGTGCCGCGAGATCGGCCTTGCCATTCCTGTCGGCAAGGATTCGCTTTCCATGCGCACCGCCTGGCAGGAGGAGGGCGGCGCGAGGAAGGAAGTCATCTCGCCGGTCACGCTCGTCGTCACCGCCTTCGCGCCCGTGACCGACACGCGCCGCACCCTGACGCCGCAATTCCGCTTGGCGCGAGGCGCGGAGAGGATCGAAACCGAATTGCTGCTCATCGACCTGGGCAAGAACCGCCTGGGCGGCTCGGCGCTGGCGCAGGTCTTCAACGCCACCGGCGAGGATGCGCCGGACGTGGAGCATCCCGCTCAGCTTCGCGCCCTGTTCGAGGCCGTGCAGGACTTGAACCGGAACGACCTGCTGCTCGCCTGCCACGACCGTTCCGATGGCGGCCTCTTCGTCGCCGCGCTGGAGATGGCCCTGGCCGCGCATGTTGGCGTCACGCTGGATGTGGATGGCCTGTGCTGCGATCTCCAGACGCTGGATGTTGACGGCGCGGAACGCCAGCCCGATCTCCTCGCGGGCCGCGCCCACGAAAACATGCTGCGGGCGCTCTTCAACGAGGAGGCGGGGATGCTGCTCCAGATTCGCCGCGCCGACCGCGAGCGCGTCACTGCCCGCCTGCGCCGCTTTCGCCTGCCTTTTTCCTTCGTCGGCCATCCCAATCCCGATGACGAGATTCGCGTCGTGCGCAATGCCAAGGCAGTGTTCCGGGCAAGCCGCGTCGACCTGCATCGCGCCTGGGCGGAGTTGAGTTTTACCCTGCAAAGCCTGCGCGACAACCCGAAATGCGCCCAGGAGGAATACGACCACATCCTGGAAGCGGCAGACCCCGGCCTCTCCCCGCGCCTTGCCTTCGATCCCGCCCACGATCCAGTGGCGGAAATCGCCGCGCTCCACGTGCGCACGGCAAGGCCGCGCATCGCCATCCTGCGCGAACAGGGCGTAAACAGCCACTACGAAATGGCCGCCGCCTTTGACCGCGCCGGATTCGCCGCCGTGGACGTGCACATGAGCGACCTCATTGCCGGTCGCCAGCGCCTCGCGGGTTTTGCGGGCCTTGCCGCCTGCGGCGGTTTTTCCTACGGCGACGTGCTGGGCGCGGGGCAGGGTTGGGCGCGCACCATCCTCATGAACGCGCGTTGCCGCGAAGAATTCTCCGCCTTCTTCCAGCGTCCCGAAAGTTTTGCATTGGGCGTTTGCAACGGCTGCCAGATGATGAGCGCCCTGAAGGAACTGATTCCCGGCGCGGAACACTGGCCCGCCTTCCGCAAGAACCGCTCCGAACAATTCGAGGCCCGCTTCGTGCAGGTGGAAATCCTGCCTTCCCCTTCGCTGTTCTTCGAGGGCATGGCGGGTTCCATCCTCCCCATTGTCGTCTCGCACGGCGAGGGACGTGTGGAAGGCGGGGATTCGCTGGCCGCCCTGCGCTACGTGGATCATGCGGGCGAACCGACGGAACGCTACCCGCAAAATCCCAACGGTTCGCCGGGCGGGCAGACTGGTTTTACGACGCCGGATGGCCGCTTCACGATCATGATGCCGCATCCGGAACGGGTTTTCCGCAGCGCGCAGATGTCCTGGCATCCGGAATCCTGGGGCGAGGACAGCCCCTGGATGCGCATGTTCCGGAACGCCCGGCGCTGGACGGGTTGATGCCACCCGAAAAGCAAGGATTCGGCGCGTGATTCCCGGCGATCCGTTATTGACCCGTAAAGCGGGGTTTGCGCTTTTCCAGGAAGGCGGCGAGTCCCTCACGATAATCTTCGGTGTCGAGAAAGGCGAAGGAAGCCGCTTTTTCTTCCGGGGTGAGGGGCTTGTCGTGCGCCAATCGTCGTATCCATTGCTTATGCCAGGTGGCGACCTTGGGCGCGCC
>JAISLJ010000167.1 GCA_031290955.1 Zoogloeaceae bacterium
CTTCGTGATAGTCGAGCATCAGGGTGTCGCGCTCCCGTTCACGCAGTTTGAGCGCACGCTTCGCCTCCAGCTTTTCGGCCAACGTGGCGAGTTGGCGGATCGCCTTGCGCGCTTCCCGAATTTCCCGGTCGAGTTGCTTGATGCGAATATCAAGCGCGACGCGGCGATCTTCCGCCCACGCTTCGAGTTTTTCGCTTTCCTCGTTGAAATAGCGTTCGTTCTGCTTTTCCGCTTCCTGTTGTTTGCGGGCGCCTTGTTCAAGCAGTTGCCGTTCCAGTTCCTCCGGCGCGCGCAACGCGACGTTTTCTTTCAGGATACGGGCGGGCAAGGTGAGCAGGCGTTCCGCGCCAGAGGACACGTCGAGCCTGCTCCCATTGTCGGCCACGGCGGCAATCAGCAGGTGCTCGACGGTGCGCCGGGCAGTGTCGAGGCTGAGTTTTTTCCACCACGAGATCACCCGTCTGCCCACCACGCGCTCGCAGATAGGAATGTTGCCCCGCCCTGAAGCCGCGCGTTATATTTGAAGCCATTGTCCGGTGATGCCGGTGGATACCCACGGCGCAGAGCCGTAGCGGCAATCTCCGCGCGCACCGCAGGCGTTGTCCGGGCGTTCTTATGCAAACGAAGTTCCAGCTTCCTCTCCTTTCCTTGTCTTTAGCGAATCTACCACTTCCCTCAACACCTCACGCGCAAAAAACAGCGGCCAGCGTGAAAATTGGATCGAATCGTACGGGATGCGACACCTAAACAATACCTAAATCGTATCCCGTCCTATTTCTGCGACAAGCCCAATACGATTCAGATGTTGTGCGACATTGCCAGCGAATTGGTTACGGGAAGTCGTGCGGGGAATTGGCGAGACGGCAGAAACGTATGGTGGGCAGATTCCTTTGCGCGAAACCGATTGGGTGAAGCTGGCACAGGCTGCCACAAACAACCATCCTGGCGTGAGCCGCGATTCTGTCAGGGATGCGTTACGGCGCGCGCGCCAGAATTGACGGACAAATACCTGATTTGCATAGCAAAACGAAATGCCAACAGCAACGGGTTATTTTTTGGCAAAAACGTTGGAAAATCACCCGTAGCACTCCTGCTGCATAATGCTGTTCAATACAGAGCTTCATCACACAGGAGTTTTTTTATGAAAAAGAAGTTACCTGGAACAGGTTTCCTTCGTCTTTCCCAAATCCTTGGCAAGAATGGTGACGCGCCAATCATCCCGGTAAGTGCACGTGGTGGTCGGGGGTGAGGTCGGGGCGCTATCCCAAACCTGTAAAACTTGGCGAGAGAATCACGGCATGGAAGGTTGAGAACGTTCGTGCTTTGATCGAAGGAGCATGACGCCATGACTCAAAATAAAAACCGCCCGGCAAGGGGGCGGTTTTGAAAATCAGCAAGCCAGATTATGCCATAAATGGCGCAACACCTCTTGTCGAGGAGGGGCATCATGAATAATGCCATTTCCACGGGCGAGCCTACTCAATTGTGGGCAACCCGCGATTCCGCCTACATTGTGCGAGTAGTTGGCGACGACCATATCCCCAAGAGATTCAGCGTTTGGCGTGTCCTGCGACAGGCAAGCACGAAGAACCTTCAGCACCTGGCGAACGCGCTGATTGCGTTTGATGAGGAAGCCATGACAAGCGGGGCCCCTGATGAAACGTGCAAACTGCGGGGACGGACAGGCGCGGAAAATGTCTAGTCACCCATTTTTTTCAAAGCCATTTCGTTTCGTTTCGGGCGCGGAATGTGATAGAGTCCAACGGTGTTCGATGGCGTTCAGGAAGAAGCAAGCTTCTGTTGTTGGTGCTATTGTTGGTATACGCCAAATAAACCCACATTAAACCCTGAAACCACAAGGGATTGAAGCTTTTGTTTTATTCCTGTCGAGTCCTTGGCCGCCGCTGTTCGCAGGGGCGGGGAATGCTGGTTCCGTACACGTCCGATCATCGTCAACTCATGCGCGAAAATACAACCCATTTTGGTTTCCAGACCGTCAGCGAGGACGAGAAGGCCGACAAGGTTGCGGAAGTCTTCGATTCCGTCGCCAATCGCTACGACCTGATGAACGACCTCATGTCCGCGGGCCTGCACCGGCTCTGGAAAGCCTTCACCATCGCCCGGAGTGGCGTGCGCGTCGGCTCGCAGGTGCTGGACATCGCCGGCGGCACCGGCGACCTGGCGCTGGCCTTCGCCAAGCGGGTGGGGGAGACCGGGCAGGTCATCCTCACGGACATCAACAACGCCATGCTCACGCGCGGGCGCGACCGCCTGCTGGACAAGGGCTACGCCGTTCCCGCCGTCCAGTGCGACGCCGAACACATCCCCTTCCGCGACCAGAGCTTCGATTGCGTGAGCGTTGCCTTTGGCCTGCGCAACATGACGCACAAGGAACAGGCCCTGGCCGAGATGCGCCGGGTGCTGAAACCGGGCGGGCGTCTCCTGGTGCTGGAATTCTCGCGCATCTGGCGACCGCTTGCGCCGGTCTATGACTTTTATCTTTTCCGGGTCATCCCGCGCCTGGGCAAGCTGGTGACGGAGGATGAGGCCAGCTACCGCTATCTTTCGGAATCCATCCGCGTGCATCCCGACCAGGAAACCCTGAAGGGCATGATGGAAGCCGCCGGGCTGGAGCGGGTGGAATATTTCAACCTCTGCCTGGGCGTGGTCGCGTTGCATGTGGGCCATCGTCTTTGAGAGGGAAATCCCATGCACAGGAGAACCCCATGCTGATCCCCGGCGCGCCCTTCGTCCTTGCCCTGAACCACCTTGTCGCCGCTGCCGAATGGGCGCGGCTGAAGCTGGAAGCCTTTGCCGGACAGCGCCTTCTCCTCGAAATCGGCCCGGCGCGTCTGGGCCTTGCCGTGACGGAAAGCGGCCTTTTCGAGACGCGGGAAGAGGCGAGCAAAGAAAACGCGGGCGAAGGCGAGGCCGATGTGCACATCCTCCTGCCCCCCGCCACGCCCTTCCTCCTGCTGGAAGGCGGCATGCCCCGCGTCCTCCAGGATGCCCAGGTGCGCGGCAATGTGGAATTTGCCGAAACCCTGAATTTTGTCTTCCGCCATCTCGCCTGGGATGTGGAGGCTGATCTGGCTGCCGTCGTGGGCGACATCCCCGCCCATCGCCTTGCGCAACTGGGCCGGGCCACGCAGGCACGGCTCCGGCAGGCCGTGGAAAACCTGCGCGAGAATGTGCGCGAATATCTGCTGTACGAAGCCGGAATGCTCGTCACGACCGGGGAATTTTCCCGGCAGGCGCACGCCATCGGCACGTTCCGGGACGAAGTAGCGGCACTGGAGAAACGCATCCTTGCCCTGCCCGTGGCAAACGGGGCCTGACCCAAACGGGGCCGAATCCCTCCTAACCACTCCCATGCCCGGTCACGGGCATGGCGGGAAACAGCGATTGTCATCACATGCGAAACAAGAAAACGCCATTTCGTCCGCCCGCGCCCGCGCCGGGCAACCGTCGCCGCCTGCGCGGCAGGAACGCGCCAGAATCCAGGCGCGGCAGCCCCCTTGCGGAAGTGCCCGCCGAACGCCTCCAGAAAGTGCTGGCGCAGGCCGGGATCGGCTCCCGGCGCAAGGTGGAAGACTGGATCACCGCAGGCAAGGTGGAAGTCAACGGCAAGCCCGCGACCCTGGGGCAGCGCGTGGCCGCCGGGGATCGTGTCAAGGTCGGGGGCAAGCTGGTTGGCTTGCGTCCCACGCTGGGCCGTCTGCCGCGCGTGCTGCTCTACCACAAGCCGGAAGGCGAGATCGTCTCCCGTGACGATCCCCAGGGCCGCCCGAACGTCTTTACCGCGCTGCCCCGCCTACGCGGCGAACGCTGGGTGGCCGTCGGGCGGCTGGACATCAACACCTCCGGCCTTATCCTCTTTACCACCTCCGGCGCGCTGGCCAACCGCCTCATGCACCCTGGGACGGGTCTCCTGCGCGAATACGCGGCGCGGGTGCTGGGGGAACTCACGCCCGAAACCTGCCGCCAGCTTCTCTCCGGCGTACAACTGGAGGATGGCCCGGCGCAATTTGCCAGCATCGCGGATGCCGGGGGACAGGGCGCCAATCACTGGTATCGGATCCGTCTTGCGGAAGGCCGCAACCGCGAAGTCCGCCGCATGTTCGAGGCCGTGGGCCACAAGGTGAGCCGCCTGATCCGCGTCCGCTACGGCCCCCTCTACCTGCCGCCCCGCCTGCGACGCGGCCAGGCGTTGGAACTGGCCGCGCCGGAAGTCAAGGCGCTCCTGCGCACGCTCGCCCAGGGTGAACAGGAAACCGGCAAGCCTGCGGGAGACGATCATGAAGGAAGCCCTGAGTAGAAGCATCGTCACCGCGAGGGTCAAAGGCCCGTGGTAATCCCCCCTTTCCATAGATGTCGCATCCCGGACGATTCGATTCAATTTTCACGCTGGCCGCTGTTTTTTGCGCGTGAGGTGTTGAGGGAAGTGGTAGATTCGCTCAAGACAAGGAAAGGAGAAGAAGATGGAA
>JAISLJ010000168.1 GCA_031290955.1 Zoogloeaceae bacterium
GGGTGCCCCGCAGGGGCAGGAGAGGGAGCCGTTCCTTGCGGAGCGCAGCGACGCTCACTTTCCCCAACCTTCCTGCAACGCAGACGCCCAAGGAAAAGTATGCGGCGCTTCGCGCCGGAGTGTGCGCTCCCTCTCTCGCCCCTGCCGGGGCACTCTCCCCCGCCGAGCGGGGGAGAGAAAGGCAAACGTTCGCCTCATTCTTGCAGGTACGCGCCTCATCCTCGCAAATGCGCCTGGATTACCACGAGCCTTCGGCCCTCGCAATGACGGAGGATTGGGGGATAGGGATGCTTCTGTGGGCGCTTGTTTCGTTGTCGCGGAGTCCAGGCACCGTTTCACAAGATGATGTGAAACGCTTATTTGCGGAAGGGAGTCGTTCATTTATACACCGAAGCGTGCCAGGAAGAGTTGGCGCAGGCGGCGCAATCCCTGCCAGGCCAGCGGCTCCCAGCCGTGGTCGAAGCGCGCGTATACCCGCTCGCCGAAGGCAGCGGGCGGCAGATCCGGCGGCAGGGCAAGATCGATCAGGAAGACCCGCTCCGTCGTCCTGACGCCTTTCGGATCGTCGGGCCGCGTGGGGATCACGCCGCCGCCCGGAAGACCCAAAGCTGGACTTGGCAGCTCATCGACCGCCCCGGCTGGCGCGCGCGCCAGGGAGGCGGGACGGCTCACGTGAATCTGGTCGGCAAGGCGCAACTGCACGCCCCGGAAACGCGCCCGCACGAGATCAATGTCGTCCTGGGGAACAATCATGCGCGCAACCAGCGCTTCACGGGTCAGCACATAGCCGAGCGCCTCCCCTTTCCGGTAGTAACGCCCCGGCATGTCCTGCGCCTCCCCGGCCACCAGGACGCCCTGCGTCCCTGCCTTCCCCTGCAAGCGGGCGGCCCGCGCCTCCAGTTCCGCCAGGATGGTTTGCGCCTCGCGCAACTGGCGGCCCGATACCTGCGCCTTGACCGGATCGGCGAATTGTTCCGCCAGGAATCTTGCCCGCGCTTCCTCCACCCGGGCGCGGGCAACCTCGACCTCAGCGGCAAGAAACGGGTCTTCCAATTCAAACAGGATTTCATCCGGCGCAACCCACGTGCCCGGCGCAACCCGCCAGCGCACAAAAAAACCATTGCCGCCCGCGTGCAGAATCGCTTGCTCGGGAAGCCATACCACACCTTCCGCCTGGGTGCGCAAGGGGAGCGGCAGGGCGAAGGCCAGGAATGCCACGCCCGCCGTCAGCAAGAGCGTAATCCGGATCGCCCGCACCCGACGCCGTTGCAGGAGGGGGCTGCGCGTCACATGCCGCCAGGCTTTCCAGAGCGGCGCGCCAATCAGCGTGACCGTGCCCCACACGGCAAGCAGAACGCCAAAGATGAAGAATTCCCCCGCCACAAAAAGAATGATCGAAACAAGGACAAACATGCGGTAGCACCACGCCAGGGGCGTGTATGCAACAAGCCAGCGTTTTTCGGCGGCCTGTTCCCGGGGCGGATCGGCATCCTCCGCGCCAAACACGAAACGATCCCATAGATACGTCAGGTATTTTTGCCCGCGCTGGGCAAGATTGGGAATTGCAATCAGGTCGCAGAGAATGTAGTAGCCATCGTAGCGCAGGAGCGGGTTGCCGTTGACGACCAGCGTGGAGACTCCGGCAAGAAACAGGATGTTGTACGCCACCGCCCGCGTCATGCCCGGTTCGACCAGGAGCCAGGTGTAGAGCGCCAGGGCCGCGATGAAGAGTTCCGTCATCATGCCGGCCGCCGCGACGATCATGCGTCGCCACCGGGAGGAAAAGGACGAGGCGGCGGAGGCATTCACATAGGGAATCGGCATGAAGACGAGGAACATCAGCCCCATCTCATGCACGGCCCCGCCCCAGACGCGCACGGCGAATCCGTGCCCCAGTTCGTGCAGGAGCTTGAGCACGGGATAGACGCAGAGCAGAACCAGGAGATTGTCCGGCGCGAGCACCCGGTCCGAAAGACTGTGTGTGAGTTCCTTCCCGTGCTGGATGGCAAGCACGATGGCGGGCGCGACCACCGCAAACCAGACAAGGAATCCCGCGCGCCCAAAACACCAGGCGAGGTAGGGCGACCACTGCTGGAGGAAGGCGTCCGGATCCACGAGGGGAAGTTTGACGCTCATCGGGTTGAGGAAGGATTGCTTCCAGGTGTTCCGGCGTTTTTGCCGGTGGCGCTCGAACAATGCCGCCGAATCCGGCGTAGCATCCATCTGGAGCAAATCCGCCGCGTGCAGTTGCAGGAGGAGTTCCACCACTTCCTCCTGTGTGCAGGCATCCCCGGTTCCGCCCGCGTTCGCTTCTTCCCAGAGGCGCTGGACGGTGGCGTGTCCGTCCATCCGGCACACGAACGCATATGCGGCGGGCGACAGGCGATAGTGTCGTCCGCCGCCCTGCTCCTGCGCCACATGCCAGACCCGTCCGCGATACACATGGCGGGAGAAGCGCGCCTGCGGCACCAGGCGTGGCCGCAGCGCCGCCACGCTGTGCCAGGAGGAACTGAAAAGGCGGCGGCTTCCCATGAACAGGAATCAGGGCATCCAGGCCCAGAGGCGCAGGGTAAGCCAGTCCGTAAAACTGTGCGTGAGCGCCCACCACAGGGAATGGCGACCCACCTCGATCTTGCCCACACCTTCCATGCCGGGCCGCAAGCGCGGGGAAGTCCCGGACAGGAGCGCCTCGACCCGGAAGAAGTTCCTGCCCTCCTCTGCCGTGGCAACCGGCGTAACCTTCGCCACCGTGAATTCCATCGCCTCGCCCGCAATGCCCGTCATCACGATGCGCCCGGATTGACCAATGCGCACGTGACGAATCTCGCGCTCATCGACCTGGAGAATGACGCGGTAGCGATGCAGGGGCGCAATCTCGAACAGGGTTTGCCCGGCTTCGACCGGCGCCCCGACCTGTTGGCTCAGGTCGCCGGAAACCACCACGCCATCGAAGGGCGCTTTCAGACGCGCCCGCGTGATCTTGCCGCGCGCCAGCGCCAGTTGCGCCGCGGCTTGTCGCAATTGCGCCCCCAGCACCTGCATGGCGACGAGATCGTGCTGGGCCATTGCTTCGCGCAGGCGGTTCTCGTACTGGTCGTGTTCGCTCGACCACCTGGCTTCCTCGACGCGCAATTCCCGGTCGTCGAGTTGCGCCAGCAATTGACCCGCCTTGACCGTATCCCCGGCGCGCACATGGGCTGCGCCGATAAAACCGTCGAAGGGCGCTGCCGCTACGCGCTGGATTTCGCCCTCAATCACGGTCCTGGCCGAAACCCGGTAATCCACCGGCGTCAGCGCCAGGATGGCCGCCAGACCCAGCGCGCCGGCGCTTGCCACCTTCCAGACAAGGAATCCCGGCCCGAACAGCTTCCGGGAGAGAATCCCCACATCGCGGCGCAGGCGGCGCAACACGCCCTCCTCCGCCATCCGGCGCTGCTCGATGATCGCTGCCGCCAGGGCGCCGAACGCATCCAGCCAATCCAGATCGTCCGCCCCGAACCCGCCATCTTCCCGTTCCAGCGTCACCACGCCGACGCAGCGCGCGCCAACAACAAGGGGAAACGACAGCACCGCCCCGGAACCGGAAACGATCCGCAGAGCCTCATGCTTCGGCGCTTGCCCGCCCGCGCCTTCCGGCACGGGGGACTGTACGGCGGTGTGCGTATCGCAGGCTTCCTCCATCGCTTCCTCATAGGCATTGACGAGCGGCGAATGTTTCTCGAACGTTGCCGCCTCCGAAAGCGCGACCAGCCGCACCCGCATCTCCCGCGCCATGCCGATGGCCACCCGCGCGCACCCGAAATGCTGGCGGAGCCGATGCACCACCTCGAAGAGCGCCTGCCGCACTGTGGCATGGCGCAGCAGGGCCGCCGTGATTTCCAGCACCGCCTGGAGCCGTTCCCGCGTCCGGATGGCTTCGCCCCGCTCGCGCTCTCCCAGAAGATTTACGAGCCATGCGCCACCCCAGTGGAGTTCGCGCAGGATTGCCGTCCGCATCGCCGGACCTGTCTCGCCGTGATCGCTCTCGCTCCCGCTGGTTTCGAGCGCAACAACGCCCGCGATCCGTTCCCCGACAAAAAACGGCCAGGCAATGTGCGTGGCCGCGCACGGCACGGATATGTCCAGCGCGACATCGCGCCGCTCCCGCAATGCCTGTTCGATGACCGCTCCCAGCCGCGCCATGTCCCGCGCCGTTTCCGAAGCGCCTTCCGGCCAGATGGCCAGGGGCGCATAGCTGTGTTCAGAAGGACGCTCAACCAGAACGGCGGCTGTCCGGACATCCGGCAGGGCCTTGCAGAGAAGGGCAAGCCATGCCCGGCAACGCGCCTCGATGCTGTCGGCGTGAATGAAACCTTCCCAATCGGACGATGCGCTCCCCAGGGTCAAGTCGGCAAGCATCCCGCTGACCGCTTTCATCTTGCCGTGTTCTCTTCCGAAACGGTTTGGGACGCGGGCGCCAGAAGCATGTCGAGCGCGGCGACATCGCCTGCCGTCAGGACGCCAATGGCGGCCTTGAGCCGGATGTGCGAGACCAGTTGATCGTAACGCGCCTTCCGGTACTCCCGCTCGCCCGCCCGCAACTGTTGTTCGGCTTGCAGGGTTTCAAGCCGGGTATTGAGGCCCAGATTCTCGCCCTTGCGCGCCTGTGCCAGCGCGGCGCGCGCCGACAGGATCATCTGGTCGCCCGCCCGGGCGCGGGCCGCGCCGCCCTGCCAGAGAAACCACGCTTGCCTGGCCGCCAGTTCCGCCGCGCGGCGCGCCGTCTCCATCTCCAGACGCGCCTTCTCCCGTTGCGCCACGGCCTCCGCAACCTTGGCCGATTGTGTGCCGCCTGAATAGAGCGGCACCGTCAATTGCAGGCCCACGCTCCCCTGCTTGATGTCGTACCCGTATTGTCCGGGAAAGCCGCCAACCTCCTGGCTGTTCTTGCTGTAGCTCGCCACCAGATCCAGGGTCGGGGAATGATGGGCGCGCTGTTTCCCCACCTCGGCAGCCGCCGCCTCATAGGCGTGGCGGGCAGCGAGCAGGGCCGGATTGCCGCTCTCCACCTTGTCCAGCCAATCCTCCAGACGCGCTTCGGCAAGGTTCGCCCATTCGGCCTCTGTGCGCAGTTCGGGCATCTCGAATGCCTCCAGTCTCCCGGTAATCTGTTCCAGGGCGGCGCGCCGGTACTGGAGTTCCGCCTCCGCCATGCGGACATCCGCATGCGCCTGTTCGCGCTGCGAACGGGCTTCCTCCAGTTGCGGCAGGCTGTTCTCCCCCAGCGCCTCACCGCGTTCCACCGTCTCCAGTTCCCGCTGCCGCGCAGAGAGTTGCTGTTCCGAAAACACCAGGGCATCCCGCGCCGCCAGAAGATCAAACCAGGCGCCCGCCAGCCGGGCGAACAATTCCTGTCCCGCCCCGGAAAGCTGCTGCCGCGCCTGCTCGACCACGCTCTTCGCCTGCCGCCAGCCCACCACATTGGCGTAGCGCCAGAGCGGTTGCGTCAGGCTGATCTGCGCCGAATTGCTGTTGTAGCGATCCCGTTCCTCGGGAATGCTCGCGGAACGGGTGTGGTAGTTCCGGTTGTTGGCGTTCACATTCCCCGTCATGCTCACCTGCGGCAGCAGCGCCCCGAACGCCTGATCCTCCCGGGCCTCGGCCACCGCAACATCCGCCTGCGCCGCAAGATACGCCGGCTCGCTTTGCCGGGCGCGCGCCAGCAATGCGGCAAGCGTCATCGGCTCCCCCCGCACCACCGGACAAAACACCGCACAACAGCACAGGCACAGCACCCGCAAACACCATCTGGAACGCATCAAACCACCCTCCCCTTCCAATCCGCACGGATTATGCAATGAAAACAGCAAAATACAAAACCTTCCGGTTTTTGCCTGGGGATCACGCAGCCTCAAGCTCAATGCGCACACGCCGCCCCAGCATCGCGGCCATATTGACCAGCGCGTCGAGCGAAAAATCGGTGATGCGCCCGTGCAGAAGATCATTCACACGCGGTTGCGAGACGCCGAGGCGCTGCGCCGCTTCGACCTGTTTCCACCCGTTCTCCCGGATGATGGCAATGATCTTGTGCATCAGGTTGGCGCGGACGGTCAGGTTCGCGGCCTCTTCCGGCGTGTCGGCAATGGCATCCCAGACGTTCTCGAAAACTTCGTTGCTCATGGTGTTTCCCTCATCAGTTGATCAAAACGCTTTTTCGCCAGATCGATATCGCGTTTCGGTGTCTCCTGTGTCTTCTTTTGAAAGGCATGCAGGACATAAATGAAATCAGCAAGCCGCGCCGTGTAAATCACGCGGAACGTTCCCGTTTGATCCCGGACGCGGATTTCCTCAACGCCCACGCCAATGGAAGGCATGGGCTTCCAGTCCTCCGGGGCGCTCCCGATCTGCACGGCGTGCAACTGAAAGCCCGCCGCGCGCCTTGCCGCATACGGAAAAGCTTGGATGCGCCGGAGGCTGTCACCGAGGAATTCAATCCGTTTCATGCTGTCGATCATATCGGAACCGATATAAAGCGCAAGCTTTTTTGCCGCGCTTTTATGGCATGCGTTTGTTGCGGCCCGATCATTCCTTTCCTTCCATCGGAAACACCAGCCCGGTCAGTTCAGCCAGCGTCTTGGGTTTTTCCTTAAATTGCTCAAAGGCTTCCAGTATCCACTGAGGCGTTTTTTCCACCTCCCAATTGGGTACTTTTGCGTTCCAGTCAATCAGCGGCGTCGGCGCGCTTTCTGAATTGTTGGCCTTGGGACGCGGCTTGGCGTGGGGGCCGTGGTTCAGGATGATATAGCCGCCTTGCTTTCTGCCCATTGGCGTGGTCGGCGCGGGGGAGGAATGAATGTGGATCGTCGCCGAACGTCCTGCATTTTGCGCGCCGGTGCCTGTGCTTGTGACGGGCGTTTCTTC
>JAISLJ010000169.1 GCA_031290955.1 Zoogloeaceae bacterium
TTCGATCCAGCGTTCTATCTCCCTCCACCGCCGGATCACGCAGCGGAGGGCGCCTGAAAATTTGGCGCGGCTTCCGGCTTGCCGCGCGCTACCCAGTTCTCGAATTCGCGGTAAGCCCGCAACAGGTCTGGCAGTTCGCTATCCACACCGTCGCCGGTTTCGCCTGTGGAAGTAATGCCTACCGTCTTGGGCGCGGCAACGAACACGGGGTAATCGAACAGTTCACGCACACGCGCCCACAGCGCGGCGGTGTGGGCCTCGTCAATGCTTTTGTATTGCGCCTTGAGTTCGGAGAGCAGCGCGTCGCTGCGCTTCTGCGCCGCGAAGAGCGCGGCGGCGGCCTGCTTTTTGAGTTCAGCGGCGGTCTTCTTGTGCGCCAGTGCGACCTCATCCACCCAGACCGGCTTGCCCTGGTTGGTGGGTTGGGCCTGACGCGGGTAGGCTGGCGCTTTGCCGCGCTGCCACGGCGGCAATATGCGTTGCAGGCCCAGCGCGGCCAGTTTGGCGAGCAAGCAGGCGGCTTCGGTCGCTTCGCCGTTGATGATGCGCGGGGCGTAGCTGGCGTGGGCTTCGTTGCGCCGTGTGTCGAAGTGGGCGTCTTGTTCCGAGCGCGCCTGCGTCCAAACCGCTTCCCACCGCGCGGCCTCCGCGTCCGTGAACTTGCGCAGGAACACCAGCGAAGCCTTGACGGTGGCCTTGCTGGAGCGAAAGGTTTCTTCCGGCAAACTGACGACCGCCAGCAGTTTCGCGCGGCCCTCCGCCCAACGGCGCAGCCAGGCCAGCGAGGGGTTGTTGAGGTTGCCGTCGGGAAGCACAATGCCCATGCGACCGCCAGGCTTGAGCAGGTTCAGGCATCGTTCGACGAAGATCAATTCCGTGGGGCGATTGTTCTTGCCCTTGCCGATCTCGAATAAATCAAGAATGGACGTTTTTTCCTTGGCGGCTTGTAGCAGGTGGTTGTGGCTTTCTTCCCATGCCGCGCCATAGCCGCGTTCCTGACAACGTTGCAGGTAAGCGGCGTCCGTCGGCACACGGGTTTCGTCACTGCCGCCAACCTTCTGGTCGCTGCCGACGTTGGAGCCGAATGGCGGATTGGTCAGCACCAGATCAAAGCGGCCATCGAAAATGCCGTTGATGTTGAGCAGGCCGTCGTGATAGTGAATACCGCCATGTCCATCGCCGTGCATGATCATATTCATCTTGGCGGTGCGGGCGGCGCGCGGCTCGGCATCCGTGCCGTAGATGCATTGCCAGGCCAGCCGCCCGACGCGGGTGTTGACGGGCTTGTTGTTGTCGTCGCTGGGCAAGAGCTGCTGGTTCAGGCGCGAGAACGCGGCCTCGATCTGGCGTTCTTCTTCTTCTTCGGGCAGTTTCAAGGCTTCGATACGTTCGCGTTCCGCGTCCTTTTGTTGCTGGATGTCGGAAACAATCTGGGCGCGAACATGCTCGAAGGCGCGAATCAGGAAACCGCCCGACCCGGATGCCGGATCGCAAATCAGTTGCCCTTCTTGCGGGTTGAGCAGATCGACCATGAATTCCACCACCGGGCGCGGCGTGAAGAACTGGCCGAGTTCCCCCCGAAAGGTCGTGCCAAGAAATTTCTCGAACGCGAGGCCCTTGATGTCGTCGCCGGTCTTGGACAGGTCAAAGCGTTCCAGTTGCTTGACGATGCGACGGAATGTTTCCTCCGAGATGTCGAGCTTGTCGGCATTGGTGAACAGATCGTCGGTGCGGTAATAGGCTTTGGTCTGCTCAAAGAGGCCATCATGCACCTCCAAATCGGTGGGCAGCCGCACCTGGGCGCGTTTATCCAGATAGTCGATGCTGAACGTACCGTGCATGCCCGAACGCTCAACGTACATCTTGATGAAAAGAATCTTGGAAATGGTGTCGAAGGCCCGGCCCGGGTCCATCTTGTGGACATCGCGCAAGATGCTGTGGCAAACGAACAATAGATCCTGGAACTCCTTGCGATTGAAGACGCGCAGGCTGTCCAGGACTTCTTTCAGGCGTTTGGCATCACCCCAATCTGTGGCTTTGGGGATTTCGTTGATGGCGACGAATTCGCCCGGTGTGCGGGCCACGAGCTTGAAAATGGCGGTATGTCGGACGTTGGTGGCGATGAAAATGTCACAGCCCGAAGCCAATGCATAGGATGCCGCCTGGTAGTAGTCTTTTTCCTGAATCTCGATGCTGTCGGTTTTGCACTCAACCACAAGCACAGGAGAACGTCTGGCGGCCCGATCATCGGCGGACTGCCAGATAACGATGTCGGCGCGTGGGCTGCGGTGGCCGTGTTGTGTGCGTTGCTCCTGATCCATCTGATCCAGCGCGTAGCCATAATGCTCAACCAAGGTACGGATGAATTTCTGGCGGACGACTTCCTCCGGTTTGGTGCTGACATCACGCCATTCCCTGCGCAAGGGAATCCACAGCCAGCGGTTTTCCTGATGGAGCGCATCGGATGCCGACGGGAACGGCAGGCTGGGCGGATGGGCGGGTTTCTTGGTCTTGGTCATATTGTTCTCGTTTAAAAAAGCGGACGTTGGTTTTTAGTTCGTCGGGCGTGGCGCAACGCATGATGAAATCACAACGCGCCCGATACATCGGACTTACGGCGCACGCGCTTGGGCAGGCGCTCGTCCATCAGCGTTAAGCCGATGTCGTCATGGGCGGTGTCCAGCAGGTTTTCCAGCGCCTGTAT
>JAISLJ010000170.1 GCA_031290955.1 Zoogloeaceae bacterium
AATCAAGGGCTTAAGGGATTCGAGTGTTTCTGGCACATGTCTTGCGTGTAGATTGCCATGATGAAGCGGAACATGACAGGACAGGAGCGGGAAGTGGAAAAGACGGTTGTCGGGTCTTCCTTGTGCGCGCGCGATTGCCAGGCTGAAAGCCTGGCGATCGCGCACGCACAACGCACAACGCACAACGCACAACGCACAACGCACAACGCACAACGCACAACGCACAACGCACAACGCACAACGCACAACGCACAACGCACAACATGAAAATCTTCTCCGTTATCTTTGGATAACGGAGAAGATTTTTCGGCGTCTGGATAACGCCGGATTCTTTCTCTCTCCTCCTCCAGCCTTTCCTTCCCCTTCCGGTTTTCTTTTCCTTTCCGGGTTTTCCGGTTTCTTTGCTTTTCTTCGTTTCGCTGCCCCGGTCTCGGGCACATTTCCCTCTGTTCCTGCGATCACGCCCCAACGCGTCATTGCGAGGGCCGCAGGCCCGCGGCAATCTACACGCCGGTTCCGCAGGGACACCACTTCTGTTTTGCGCGACGCCCTTGCTCGCCGAGCGAGGGAGCCCAGGCAACTGTTCGGGTTCAAGGTGAAAAACCGACTGGATGTTCCTGGCACTCTCACGGAATCATCTCTGTTCCAAGGGCGCAACGAACTATCCAGCCGGGCCGGTCAAACGGGTGGAATCTATCCGTTTCGGCCTGCAAGGGGAAGATACAAGAAGCAAACGGTGGCGCGGGGGAAAAAGCAGTAATCCGCCTGGAAGGCCGGGTATTTCTGGAAGTGGATTTGCGCGCGCGCCGGGAAATCCGTGTGCCCGGCCCGCTGGGAAAAACCCGCATCCTCGTGGAAGCCGGCCGCGCCCGCGTGACCTCCGACCCTGGCCCGCGCCAGTATTGCGTGCGCCAAGGCTGGCTGAAGAACGCCGGAGAAATCGCCATCTGCGCCCCCAACCGGGTCAGCCTCGCCATCACCGGAAAAACATTCCCCTACGATTCCCTCAATTATTAAAGTCTTGCAGACTTGCGAAACAAGTTGCGCAGAGGCTGGAAAATTGATCGAGGCGATTCCGAATTTCGCTCCGGCAAGCGATCATTTTCCACAGGTTCAGGTGATCTGTTTGCCGGGATGCGAATAAATCCAAATTTGCCGCCGCCGTATACTTCGACTCTTGCCAGGCCATTGGCGGTGGGGGTATATACCATATTGAAACATGGGGGGATCACAAACTCGCCCTTTGCGTTGATATAGCCGCATTTGTCACCCACGAGCACCCCCGCCAGACCATCGACGAAGTGAAAGTCTGACATGAATTGAAAGTTGCTCACAGAGCGGAGATGGCTGATGTCAAAACGCGGAGGGATGACAAACTCGCCTTTTGTATTGATGTACCCTATTTTGTCATCCACTTCGACCGCTGCCAGACCGTTGGCAGCAAAGTTCCATGCGTCATCAAAATGTGGGCGGATGATTTTCTTGCCTTTCTCATTAATGTATCCCCATCTCCCTTTCACCTTGACCGGTGCCAGACCGTTAACAAAAACACCTGCCTCGTCAAAATGCGGCGAAATCATGCTCTTTCCCTTCTCGTTAATGTAGCCCCATTTCCCTTTTATTCTGACTCGTGCCAGACCGTTGGCGTTAAAAAGTTCCGCATCCTCAAAACGCAACGGGATGACTTCCTCGCCTTTTTCGTTGATGTATCCCCACTTATCATTTATTTTGACCACAGCCAAGCCGTTGGCGGCAAAGTAGCTTGCCTCGTCAAAACGTGCTGGAATAATTTCCTCACCCTTTTCATTGATGTATCCCCAGTGACCATTGGCAGCAAGAGAATCCATCCAGGACGGGAGCTCCGCTCCCGACTTGACCAGCGCCAGGCCATTGGTGTCAAATGGATACGCATTGTCAAAACGCAATGGGATGACTTCCTCGCCTCTTTCGTTGATGTATCCCCATTTTCTGGTGTATCTGCATTCATCATCGTCTATTTCAACCGCCGCCAGCCCATTGGCAGTAAAACTTTCTACCAGGTCGAAACGCGGTGGGATGACTTCCTCTCCCTTCCTGTCAATGAATCCCCACTTGCCATTTATTTTGACCGAGGCCAGTCCATTCGCAGCAAAATCGTCTGCTCTATCGAAGCGTGGCGGAATGACTTCTTCGCCTTTTTCATTGATATATCCACATTTTCCATTTACTTGGACTACTGCCAAACCATTATCGTCAAAATCCCATACGAGATCGAAGCGTGGCTCGATGGCCCATATGATGGCACTCTCCGGTTCTCTTCTCATCCCATCCGGGTCGAATGCTTCCCGGTAACGCTCGCCTTCTTTCTGCGGCAACGGCAAACCTTTGGCCGGAATATAAATGCCAAATTTCCCATCATACACATCCAGTCCTACGAACCGCGAAAGTCTCAACAATATGCTGATGAAACTGGCCTGATATTTTTCATGCCAGCACTTGGGCATCCATACTGCGCCTTTCCATTTCCACAGTGCGTGTTCCGGGTTCTCGCGCCAAGCGAATGTCTGTGTCTCCCCTTTTTGGGGATCAAAAACCGGGAGTATTTCCAATGCCTGTTTTTTCCCCAGATACTCGCCTAACAGAAAAAAAAGCGCATTCCCCCCGTCTTCTTGGGTGCACAATTGCGCAAGCGCCTTCCTGACCACTGTGACATCCTCCACCGTTTCCGGGATCAGATCGCGGTGGCGGGAAGCGTCGAAAATAAAAAGAGGATAATCTTTCATGATGAACTCCTTGCGAATTGAATCCAATGTTAAAAACGGCTCTGTCACCCACCCGGATGCCAGCAAAAGTCCCGGAACCTCTTCCGCAGGTTTCGGAGCCGCCCCCGAAAGCCCCAAAGCATACCCCGGATGTCCTGAAAAGTCTCGCGAAAATTTCAGCGGCAAAGGAACATCCCCAACACCCCACACCGCCTGAAGCCTGCTCCCCTACCTTCCCCTCGCAATGACGAGGGTTGGGCCGCTTCACGAGGGAGACTTGGAGGCTTCTCATCATGACAGGGCATGGCGGGGCTTTGGGCGCTTCGCGTCAAGTAGAAAAATTCCCCCTTCTTCTCCTCCCAACGGGAGGCGAGAGGCTTACCCAGCAGGATCACCGCCGCCCGAAGGGCCATCGCCGTCCGCAGGACAGGATGTTTTGATGGCGGCGAGGATTTCTGGTTCGGTGGGGGTGTCGCTTACGATGGCTTGGCCGATGGCTTTCAGGAGGACGAAGCGCAGGCGACCGTTTTCGATTTTTTTGTCGTGGCGCATGAGGTCAAGGTAGCGGCGCGCGCCCAGCGCGGGGCCACGGGTGGGGAGTCCGGCTGCCGTGAACAGGCGCTCGACGCGCTTGATCTCCGCCGCCGTGATCCAGCCCTGGGCGGCGGAGAGGCGTGCTGCCATCATCGTGCCCGCCGCCACGCCCTCGCCGTGCAGCCAGACGCCATAGCCCGCTCCGGCCTCGATGGCGTGTCCGAAGGTGTGGCCCAGATTGAGGAGCGCGCGCGCGCCGTGTTCCCGCTCGTCCGTCGCCACGATCGCGGCCTTGTGGGCGCAGGAGCGATGGATGGCCTCCGCGAGCAGGGCTTCGTCACGCGCCCGCAACCCGTCCATGTGCGTTTCGAGCCAGGCGAGAAAATCCGCGTCGCGGATGAGGCCATACTTGATGACTTCCGCCAGCCCCGCGCTCAGTTCCCGCTCCGGCAGACTGTGGAGCGTGCCGATGTCCGCAAGCACCAGGCGCGGCTGGTGGAACGCGCCGATCATGTTCTTCCCCAGGGGATGATTGATGGCCGTCTTGCCGCCCACGGAAGAATCAACCTGCGCCAGAAGCGTGGTCGGCGCCTGGATGAAAGGCATGCCGCGCTGGTAGCAGGCGGCGGCAAAACCACCCATGTCGCCGATCACGCCGCCGCCCAGGGCAATGAGCGTACTCTTTCGCTCACAGCGCGCTTCCAGCAGGGCATCGAAAATACGCTGGAGCGTCTGCCAGTTCTTGTACTGTTCGCCATCGGGCAGGATGATTTCAAGCGGACGAATCCCCAAGGTACGCAGGGTTTCCCGCAGACGCGCCAGATAAAGGGGCGCGACCGTGGTGTTCGTGACCACGGCAACGGAATCATTCTCCAGATGCGGGGCCAGGAGATCGGCATCCGCGAGGAGATCGCGGGCGATGTGGATCGGGTAGCCGCGTTCGGCGAGGGAAACGGTCAGGGTACGCATCGGCAGGCAAAAGCTTTCAGGATGAGTTGGACGACGGAAGCGGGCGGCTGGACATCCTCGACGACAAAATGCGCAATCTCCCGGTAGAGCGGGTCCCGGAGCGCGTACAGTTCCTCCAGCTTCCGGAGCGGCGATTCCACCTGCAACAGGGGGCGGTTGCGATCCAGACGGGTGCGGACGAAAAGCTGTTCGGGCGGCACATTCAGGTAGACGATCCAGCCGCGCTGGCGCAAGAGGGCGCGGTTGCCGGGATCGAGCACGACGCCGCCGCCGGTTGCGAGCACGATGTCCTCTTCCTCTGCCAGCGCCGCGATGACCTGCGCCTCGCGCCGCCGAAAGCCCGCTTCCCCCTCGATCTCGAAGATGGTGGGAATTCTCACGCCCGTGCGCGTCTCGATCTCGTGATCCGAATCGAGAAAGGCCCGACCCAATCGCCGGGCGATGTGCCGACCAATGGTCGTCTTGCCCGACCCCATGAGTCCAATCAGATAGATGTTGTTGGTCGCCTGTTCCACCGCGCCATTTTATCCGATTCCGGATTTTTCTCTGCGGCAATCACAGGCAATCGCATCCTGCCGGGCGTTGGAGCCTGAACCTGATGTAGAATGGGCCACCCGACATTCGCCCTCTGCGCCACCCCGCGCATGTTTTTAGATGAAGCCGTTTTCGACGATACAACGCGACCCTGACGATTCCGATGGCGGCCAATCCTGATCTTCTCGCCGATTCGGCAACGCCTGCCGCCGATCCTCCGGTCTCGCCCCCGGCGGCCCCGCTTGCGCGCTTGCAGGAAGCCTTCGCGCGGCTCGACAACCGCCAGAAACTCACGCTCGCGGTCGCGCTCGCGGCCATCGTTTCCCTGATCGTTGCCGTCTATCTCTGGAGTCGGGAACCGGCCTACAAGGTCTTGTTCGCCAATTTTTCCGAGCGCGATGGCGGCGCGATCATCGCCGCGCTGGAGCAGGCCAATGTGCCCTATCGCCATTCCGAAGGCGGCGGGGCGATCCTGGTGCCCAGCGAGCGCGTGCATGAAGTCCGCCTGCGCCTGGCTTCCCAGGGGCTGCCGCGTGGCGGCTCGATCGGCTTCGAGCTGATGGAGAACCAGACGTTCGGCACAAGCCAGTTCATCGAGCAGATGAATTACCAGCGGGCGCTGGAGGGCGAGTTGGCCCGCACCATCGAATCCATTGCCTCCGTGCAGTCGGCGCGGGTGCATCTTGCCATCCCCAAGCCGAGCGTCTTCGTGCGGGAGGCGCAAAAACCCACGGCCTCGGTGCTGATCCACCTCTTTCCCGGTCGCTTCCTTGAGCCCGAGCAGGTGGCGGGCATTGGGCATCTGGTGGCCTCCAGTGTGCCGCAATTGCCGCTAGCCAATGTAAACATCATCGACCAGGGCGGCAACCTCCTTTCCCGTCTTGAAGATCCCCTGCGTGAAAAAGGGCTGGACCCGAAGCAATTGAACTATGTGCATGAGGTTGAGGAAGGCATCGTGAAGCGCATCCGGGAAATCCTGCGGCCCGTGCTGGGCGAGGGCAATTTCCAGGTGCAGGTGGCCGCCGACCTCGATTTCTCGCACACGGAGCAGACGGCGGAAATCTACCAACCCAACGGCAATCCGACGGATGCCGCCATTCGCAGCCGACAAACGCTGGAGACCGCCAATCTCGACAAGCCGCCACCGGGCGGTGTGCCGGGCGCGCTCACCAACCAGCCGCCCGTGCCTGCCACGGCGCCCATCACCCAGCCGCCTGTCCCGCCTGCGGATGCCACCGCCGCCGGACAGCAACCACCACCACCGGCGAACGCCGACCGGGGGCGCGTGGAGGCAGCCGGGATCGATTCCCCGCTGAATCCTGTCTCGCCGCCGCTTGCTACGCGCAAGGAGACGACCACCAACTACGAGGTCGGCAAGACCATCCGCTACACCCGGCAATCGCTGGGCAGCGTGCGGCGGCTGACGGCGGCGGTGGTGGTGAATCATCGCATGGAGATGAATACGCGGGCGGGGAAGGAAGTACCCGTCTCCCGCTCGGAGGAGGAAATCACGCAGATTACCAACCTCGTGCGCGACGCGATGGGTTACAACGCCGAGCGCGGCGATTCCGTCTCGGTGGCGAGCGCCCCCTTCGCGGCGCTGCCGCCCGAAGAGGCCGGGCCGCCGCCCTGGAAAGACCCGGCCAACATTCCCCTGGGGCTTGCACTCCTGAAATACCTTGGCATTGCGGCCATCCTCGCCTATCTTTTCCTGGGCGTGATCCGGCCCATCCTGAAGACCATGTTCCCGCCGCCCGCCCCGCCCGAGACGAAGGAGGAAGGGGATGCGGGCGAGGCCGGGGAGGGCGCTTCCGGCTCCGCTTCCTCCGGCGCTCCCGGTTCTGAGGAAGCAGAAGAGGCAGGGGCGGCGGATGATCCCTTCATGGCAAAACTCAGGAAGGCGAAGGAGATCGCGCAGGAAGATCCCAAGATCGTCGCCAACATCATCAAGGACTGGATGGGCGCCAATGGCTAACGCTCCTGGAAACGACAGCATCGAGAAGAGCGCCATCCTGCTTCTCTCCCTGGGCGAGGATTGCGCCGCCGAGGTGCTGAAACTGATTGGCCCGCGTGAAGTGCAGAAACTGGGGCACACGATGGCGGGCATCAAATCCGTGCCGCGCGCCCGGATGGAAGCGGTGCTCGACGAATTCCACACCATTGCCAGCGAGCAGGCGACGCTGCACATGGATACGGACAGCTACATCCGTTCCGTGCTCACCAAGGCGCTGGGCGACGACAAGGCTTCCAACCTCATTTCCCGCATCCTGCAAGGCGGCGAGACGAGCGGCATTGAGGGCTTGAAGTGGATGGACGCCAACACGGTGGCCGACCTCATCAAGAACGAGCATCCGCAGATCATCGCCACCATCCTCGTGCATCTGGAGCGCGACCACGCCAGCGAAATCCTGGCCTGCTTCACCGAGCGCCTGCGCAACGATGTCGTCCTGCGCATCGCCACCCTGGAAGGCGTGCAACCGCAAGCCCTGCGGGAACTCAACGAGGAAATGCTGCGGCTTCTCTCCGGCGCGTCCAACATCAAGAAGACGGCCATGGGCGGCGTGCGCACCGTGGCGGAAATCCTGAACTATTTTGGTTCTTCCGACGAAACGGCGGTGGTCGATGCCATCAAGGAATATGATCCCGATCTGGCGCAGCGCATCCTGGATGAGATGTTCGTCTTCGAGAACCTGCTCGATCTCGACGACCGTTCGATCCAGATCCTGCTCCGGGAAATCCAGTCCGATTCGCTGGTGCTCGCCTTGAAAGGCGCTTCCGAAACGCTGCGGGAAAAGGTGTTTCGCAACATGTCGCAACGGGCGGCGGAAATGCTGCGGGAAGATTTGGAATCCCGCGGGCCAGTGCGCCTCTCGGAAGTGGAATCCGAGCAGAAGGAAATCCTGAAGGTGGTGCGCCGTCTGGCGGACGAAGGCCAGATCGTCCTGGGCGGCGCGGGCGGCGAGCAAATGCTCTAGCGCCATGACGGATTCCAGCTACATTCCCAGGGAAGACCTGCCAGCCGGACGATTATTTTTATGCTGAAAACCGACATCCTCCTGTTCCATGACCTGACCAGTGCCGACGACGCGGTCAGGATCGCCGCCGCCACGAAACTGGAGCAACGCCCCCGCTGGCACTTCAAGGACCATCCCGTCAAGCAGTACCTGTACGAACCCGCGCAAATCGA
>JAISLJ010000171.1 GCA_031290955.1 Zoogloeaceae bacterium
CTTCCTGCACGAGCGTCCGCTTCATCTCAAGCCTCCTTGGAATTCCCAGGGAGATACTATGACGACCGGACAACTATCGCGCTACAAAGGTGGACAGATAGGAAGCTCGCTACACCGGGAGCGCAGCCGAAGACACGGCGGGCGCAAATGTGCTACAGTGTGCCGCATCACGACACACGCCACTTTCATGTGGCAAAGACAAGACAGAAGGACAATTCTTCATGGAACTCACCGCCCAGGAACACGCCAAGGCAAATGTAGCGGCATTGCATGGCCGCATCGATCACGCGGCCTCGCAGCAGTTTCCGGAACTGCTGCGCCCTTATCTGGAAAAATGCGTCAAGGACGCAAAGCCGTTGATCCTCGACTTTTCCGATGTCGAATATATCAGCAGCGCCGGCCTGCGCACCCTGATGGTGGCGGAGCGCACCGCCCGCAACCAAGGCGGCGTGTTTGGAGTGGCCGCTTTCCAGCCCATGGTGCGCGAGGTGTTCAGCATCAGCCGCTTCGACCTCCTCATCCCCTGCTTCGAGACGCTGGAAAACGCGCTGGACAAACTGGGCAAGCAGGAATAACCAGGGCGCGGCATCCCGACGACGCCCCATCATGCCGGATTCCCGCCTTTCCTTGCGTTTTCTACGCGAGCGTCTGTTGCCGGGCGGACGCTGGCTGGCGCTCGTGGTCTTGCTCGCGCTCGCCTGGTTCCAGCCGGAAGTGGGCAAAACGCCGCTTTCGCTCCTCACCAACGCCCAGTCCGACTATACCCAGCGCATCGCCCCGCGCAACCGGGAGATGACGCCCGCCATCGTCGTGGCCATCGACGAGAAAAGCCTGGGGGCGCTGGGCCAGTGGCCCTGGTCGCGGCAGACGCTGGCGGAACTCCTGGAGGCAATCAACCGCCACGAGCCGCTCGCCATCGGGATCGACATGATCTTCCCGGAGGCGGATCGCATGGGACCTGAGCGCCTGATCCGGCTCTATCCGCGTCTAAAATCCGTCGACCTCCCCGATCCGGACGCCCGCTTCGCCGCAGCGCTCGCGGCCACGCCCAGCGTGTTGGGGCTGGCCGCTGTGCATGACCCGGCTCCGGAAGCCCGCCACCCGCGCGTCTCGCCGGTCATCGTCCGGGGCGGCGACATTGAGGCCGCTGCGGAGCCGTTCGCCGGTGTCCTCAACAATCTCCCGTTGCTCGAAAATGCCGCTCAGGGGCAGGCACTCCTCAACTCGCAGGCCGACCCAACGCTCTGGAATGCCGACCAGGGCGTGCTGCGCCGCATCCCGCTCGTCGCCCTCGTGGACGGGGAGCCGCTGGCCTCGCTGGGGCCGGAAATGCTGCGTCTGACGCTGGAAGCCCCGGCGGTGGAAGTCCAGATGCGCAACAAGCGCATCGAACGGGTTGGCGTGGCGGAGTACCAGCTTCCAACGCTGGAAAATGGCGAATTGTTCCTGCACTTCGGCCATTTCCAGGCGGATCGCTACCTTTCGGCCATTGACGTGCTCGAAGGCCGGGTGCCCGCCGAAAACCTGCGCAACCGCATGGTGCTGGTCGGCTTTTCCGCCCTGGGACTGCAAGACCGCGTCCTGACGCCGCTGGGCGAGAAAGTGCCCGGTGTGGAAGTCCATCTCCAGACGCTGGAGAGTTTTATCCAAGGGGCGGCGCTTACCCGTCCGGCTTGGGTGCTGACGCTGGAACGCGCCTTGCTCGTCCTCTTGGGCATGCTCATGATCCTCTTCCTGCCGCGCGCGCGCTCCACGCAGGCCGTGGCGCTGGGGCTGCTGCTGCCCGTGCTCCTGTTCGCGCTGGGCCTTGCGTTCTTCCTCCTGAAGCACGTGCTCTTCGATGCCATCACGCTTCTGGCGCTCCTGCTCCCGGTGTTCCTCATCCTGCTCATCGGCCTCTTGACTGGCTCGGAACAGCAATACCGGCGCACCGAAGCGGCATTGCAGGCGAGCAGCCAGGCCATCCAGCGCATTTCCGGCGAACTGGAGGCGGCGCGGCGCATTCAGGAAGGGCTGCTGCCCGATCTGGAACGTCTCTTCACCGGGGAAAATCGCTTTCAACTGGCGGCGGTGCTGGAACCGGCGCGTGAGGTGGGCGGCGATTATTTCGACTGTTTCATGCTCGATGCCCGGCGGCTGTATTTTGCCGTTGGCGATGTCTCCGGCAAGGGCATGCCCGCGAGCCTCTTCATGGCGGTGGCGAAATCGCTTGCCGAAACCTTCCTGCGCCAGTCGCCGGACGATCCGCTGGGCGCGGTGATGCAGCTTGATGCCGCGCTCCAGCGCAACAACCAGGAATGCCTGTTCGTGACTGCCTTCGTGGCCGTCCTCGACGTGGAGAGCGGCACGCTTTCCTACTTCTGCGCCGGGCACGACGCGCCTTGGCGCCTGCGGGCGGACGGCGGCCTTGGGCGCATCCCTACCGAGACCATCAGCGGCCCGCCACTGGGCACGATGGAAGCCTTCCCCTACCAGCAGGGCCGCCTGCGCCTTGCCCCCGGCGATGTCCTGATCCTCACCACCGACGGCGTTACGGAAGCCTCGAACGGCGAGGAATGGTACGGCAGCACCCGCCTGGAAGCCTGCCTGCGCGCCCTGCCGCCCACAAGCGAGGCCGCTGTGATCCGGGACGCCATCCTCACGAACGTTCGCGCCTTCGAGCACAACACCCCTCCCGCCGACGACCTCACCCTCCTCATCGTGAAATGGCATCCCAAAGGCTGAGGACGGAGGACGGAAAAGCCGCCATGAAGCGTGCCTGCGACGTGTGTCGGCCTTTCCTGGCCGTTTCCGCAAGATGGGCGGAATGGGGACATGGGGCGCAAAGAGAGAGGCAAATGATTACAAACATTTACAATTGCGGTTATTCCAATTCGAGATTGTCAAATCCATTTTTTCTATAATTGCCGGGACGCCAAAACAAGGTATTCTTACGGCGTTTTGGGTCTTCCCCTTTTTCTGGAACAGAGACACACATTCATGGTCAAACAACATCGCGTCTGGGTCATCGCGCTCGCCTTGGCGGGATTGGTCGCGGCAGCGGTGATCGCCCAGATCGCGCAACCTTCCAGCGCGCCGCGCCCGGTGCAGGGAGATGCACGCGCCGGCACTCCTCCTGCCCCTGCCGCCGCCGGGCCGCGTTCGGGCGATGCCGGGCAGGCAGTGGCCGTGGAGACGACCCGTGTCGTCCACGAACGGGTGCAGGCGGAGGCCACGGCGGTCGGGACGCTCAAATCCAATGAGTCCGTCGTCTTGCGGCCTGAGACTTCCGGGCGCATCGAAGCCATTCATTTCAAGGATGGCGCGATGGTCAAGGCAGG
>JAISLJ010000172.1 GCA_031290955.1 Zoogloeaceae bacterium
CCCTCTTTTTTGGCCGCAAGTATCCTTTTCCTCAGATCATTCGATAGCGGCGCTGACATCTCTTCCTCCTTTCTCTTCCTACCCTGTATTATGCGCCTCGTTTTATTGAACTGCTCTAAACGCCGATGGATTGCCACGGGCCTTCGGCCCGAAGAATGACGAAGTGGGGCGTGGTCGCAAGAATGGGACGTCCGCCCGCAACGACACGCCCAACCCTTCATCGTGACGAGAAAGAAAGCGCGAGGCATCCAAACCCTCGTCATTGCGAGGAGCGAAACGACGCGGCAATCCACACACCCGTTCCGCGTTTGGGACGCTTGCTCTCTCGCCCCTTCGGGGCACTCTCCCCCGCCGAGTGGGGAGAGAGGCAGGCGGCGGCGCGGACGGGAAGGGCATCGCACAGATGAACGCCGATGGATTGCTGCGGGGCTGCGCCCCTCGCAATGACGAGGTGGGGCGCGGACGGGAAGGGCATCGCACAGATGAACGCCGATGGATTGCTGCGGGGCTGCGCCCCTCGCAATGACGAGGTGGGGCGCGGTCGCAGGAATGGGATGTCCGCCCGCAACGACACGCCCAACCCCCAACCCTTCACCGTGACGAGAAGGAAGCGCGAGGCATACAAAGCCTCGTCATTGCGAGGAGCGTAGCGACGCGGCAATGACGGGGCTTTGGGTGAGGAAGCCGTTCTTTGCGGAGCGCAGCGACGCTCATTTCTTCCAAGCTTTCCGCAGCGCGGCAGCATCACGATGAACATTGGCATTCATGGGAAATGCAGTCTCCCGAAGGAACTCCAAGCCGCGAACAAATCCAGCCGCGCTCCGTCCCACAGGCCCGCCGCGCCGGTGAGCGGCATGCCCAGCGTCGGCAAGGGCGGCGCATCGACGAGCGGCAGGCCGATGGCGCAAATCTCCGCCCCGCCCGCCTCCCCGGCCCCGGTCATGGTGATTCCTGCCGTTTCCGCCCGCCACCAGCACTGACCACGCGCCTCCCGGACAATGTAGCCTGCGGGCAGGAGGAGCGGCCATTCCAGATTCCAGGGCATCCGCTGCCAGACGGGCAGGCAGGCGGCAAGCGGGTCGGCGGCTGTGTTGCTCCCGGATAGCTCGGCCCCGGATGTGCTGGCCCCGCTTTGCTGCCCTGTGGGCGCGATCTCCGGCCAGGGGAGGGATTCCGGCAGCGCCGCGCGTTCCAGCACAAAGGCGCGCAGCGGCAGGGAAGAGGGATAGAACGCCAGCGCCGCCTCGAATTGCTCGCCGCGCAAAAAAGCTTCCCCGCGCTTGCCTGCGGAGGCCGGGTAGAAATCGAGGAGTTGCGCAAAGCGGCAAATCCCGCTTTCCGGATGGGATTGCGCACGGGACGGCGAATCGGCAGGCTGTAAATCGGCGGGCGGCAAATCCGGTCGCAGATTCAAAAGCCAGGTGGTGTGGCTCACCAACCCGTCGCGCCGTGTGCGGATGCGCTCGCCCAGCACTTCCCAGGCGCTCCGGACGATGCGCGCCGCCGGGTCGCCGACGATCTGCTCGCGGGTTTCGCTCGTCGCCACCTGACGCCGAATCTCGGCATCCTCCGGTCGGATGCGCCAGGCGCGGGCGAGGAGCGCCAGCTTGCCCAGTTCGCGCAGGACAGCTTCTGGTCGTTCCTCTTCCCGCAAGGCGAGGAGGCGGGCAGGCATTTCGTCGATGCGCGAAGCCAGCGCCGCCGCCTTCTGGTCGACCAGACGCGCGGCAATGCGTCGGCAACGTTCGCCGACTTGGCCCAGGAAGGCGGCAAGCCCCAGGCGCAACTGGTCGGCAATCCACTGTTCCAGTTCTTCCAGCCCATGCGCAATCGCCATGCGCGTGTTCTCCGCCCGCTTTTCCCGCGCCGCCTCGCGCCGCGCCACGGCCTTGGGATCTTCTTCCACGAGGGCCGCCGCCGCCCCTTCTGCCTCTTCCGCCCGGGCCTGCGCCTGCGTTGCGACGGCGATGCCCTTTGCCAACATCTCCGCCGCCCTTGCTTCCGGCGCTTTTGCCGCTCCTTCCGACACGTTTTCCGGCGCGCCGCGACCGGAAGCCTTGCGCCGTCGCCCGAGCCAATCCGTCACCCATTCCGGCGGCGCGGCGTCCTGGAAGACGTCCGGACTCGCGGCGCTCAGCCACAGCAGCGCCAGGGAATGCTTGCAGGGGAACTTGCGGGATGGGCAAGTACATTTGTAGCCAAGGTCGCTGGTATCGGCAATGACGCGATAGGGATTCGCGCCCGACCCCTGGCACTCGCCCCACACCAGCGCCCCTTCCTGTTCCAGCCGCACCCACTTCGCCACTTTGGCGAGTTTCAGGGCCGCCGCAAGGGAGGCGGCATCCGGCGCGAGCGCCTCGATGGTCTTGGGATCAGGCGGCATGATCCGGGGCGGCAGGAAAAATCCGGTACGGATCTATCCTGCGCTTCATGACAGAAGTCTCCTCGTCAGCGCCATCGCCCTACGCCCGACGGTTGAGGGTTTCCGCGTTGCAGGAATTGCAGTCGCAGCCGACATGGATGGTTTCCTCGACCATATCCTTTGGTGTGTTGCGGAAGGCTACCGAGAGCATCAGCTTGAGGCGGTTCAACTGGTTGACTTCCGAGGAACCGGGATCGTAGTCGATGGCGGTGATGTTCGCGCCGGGATAGTGCTCCTTCAGCGCCTTGATGACGCCCTTGCCGGTGATGTGGTTGGGCATGCAGGCGAAGGGCTGCATGCACAGGATATTGGGCACGCCCTCCTCGATCAGTTCGACCATTTCCGCCGTCAGGAACCAGCCTTCGCCGGTCTGGTTGCCGCGCGAAAGGAAGGGCGCGGCGCCAAAGGCCAGGGCGTCGATGCTGGGCGGCGGCACGAAACGCTCGCTTGCCGCCAGGGCCTTGCGCATGTCCCGGCGATAGAAATCCATCACCTTGATGGCGGCGTTGGCGGCAATGGCGGCCAGCTTGCTGCGCGAGAGGTACTGGTGGTTGTAGTCGTAGTCGTAGGCGCAGTAGAGCAGGAAATCCATGAGGCCGGGCATGACCGCCTCGCCGCCTTCCTTCTCGATGATGCGCACGATATCGTTGTTGGCCCCTGGGTGGAACTTCACCAGGATCTCGCCCACCACGCCGATGGGCGGCTTGTTGCGCTCGGTGATTTCCAGCGCGTCGAAATCCCGCACGATGGCGTGCATGTTCTTGCGGAAGGTGCCGAAACTTCCGGAAAACACCGAATCCTTGCAGCGTTGCACCCAGGTCTCGTAGAGGGCATTGGCCGCGCCCGGCACGATCTCGTAGGGACGGGTGCGGAAAAGCACCTGCATCAGGACATCCCCGTAGGCAATGCTCATCATCAGCCGGTGCAAAAGCGGCAGGGAGAGCTTGAAGCCATCATTCTTTTCCACACCGACGGCATTGAGCGAGATCACCGGCACCTGCGGGAAGCCGCTGTCCGCCAGCGCCTTGCGCAAATAGCCGATGTAATTGGTCGCCCGGCAGCCGCCGCCGGTCTGCGAGATCATCACTGCGGTTTGTTCGGGATCGTACTTGCCGGAGCGCAGGGCTTCCACCAGCTGACCGATGACGACAATCGAAGGGTAGCAGGCATCGTTGTTCACGAAGCGCAAGCCTTCGTCCATCGTGGCGGAATTCACCTCTTCCAGCACCTTGAGCCGATAGCCGCAGGCGTGGAAGGCGCTTTCCATGAACTGGAAGTGCATGGGCGACATCTGCGGCGCGAGGATGGTGTAGCCACGGCGCATCTCGCGGGTAAAAGTGACGCGCTTGTATTTGGGCGGATGGAACTGGATCGTCTGCGGCTGGACGCGCTTCTTCTCCAGCGCGGCTTTCAGGGAGCGAATGCGGATGCGCGCCGCGCCCAGATTGCTGCCTTCGTCGATCTTGATGCCCGTGTAGATTTTGCCGCGCTGGGCGAGGATTTCCTGCACCTGGTCAACGGCAATGGAATCCAGCCCGCACCCGAAGGAATTGAGGTGGATGACATCGAGCGTGAGATCCTGCGCGGCCAGGGCGGCGGCGCGGTAGAGGCGGGCGTGGTAGGTCCATTGGTCGACTACGCGCAAGGGGGCTTCCAGCTTGCCCAGGTGGGCGATGGAATCCTCCGTGAGCACCGCCATGCCCAGCGAGGTGATGACTTGCGGAATCCCGTGGTGAATTTCCGGGTCAATGTGATAGGGGCGACCGGCGAGGATGATGCCATGTGTGCCCGTCTCCTGCATCCAGGCGAGCACCTCTTCGCCCTTCTGCGCGACCTCGGCCTTGACGCGCATCTGCTCTGCCCAGCCGCGCTCGAACGCGCGTCGCACTTCCAGCGGCGGAATGTCCGGGAAGACATCCTGCAAGCGGCGGGCGAGCTTGTCGCGGTCTTCAAGCGAAAGGAAGGGCTGGATCAGGGTGACGCCCTGTTCCTTCAATTCATCGATGTTGTTGCGGATCAATTCCGGGTAGGAGGTAACGACCGGGCAATTGAAATGGTTGTCGGCCTCCGCGAATTCCTTCTGCTCGTAAGGGATGCAAGGGTAGAAAATCTGCTTCGCGCCCTGGCGGATGAGTTCGACAATGTGCCCGTGCACCAGCTTGGCCGGGTAGCAGACCGTGTCCGACGGCAGGGTATCCAGCCCCTGTTCGAGGATGGCCTTGGAGGAAGGCGGCGAGAGCAGGACTTCATAGCCCAGTTCCGTGAAGAAGGTGTGCCAGAGCGGATAATTCTCGAACATGTTGAGCGCCCGCGGAATGCCCATGACGCCGCGTGGCGCGTCCTTCTTCGCTTCGTAGCCGAAGACTCGCTCGTATTTCCAGGTGTAGAGATCGGGCAGTTCGCTGGCGTTCTTCGCCTTGCCCAGACCGCGCTCGCAGCGGTTGCCGGAAATGAATTTGCGTCCATCCGAAAAGCGGTTCACCGTCATGTTGCAGGCATTGGTACACAGGCCGCATCGCGCCATCGAATGCTTGACCGCGAAGGATTGCAGCGCTTCCGGCTGGAGCATGGCGCTCACCGCTTCGCCCTTCCAGCGTTCGCGGGCGATGAGCGCCGAGCCGAAAGCGCCCATCAGCCCGGCGATATCGGGGCGCACCGCCTCGCGCCCGGAAATGAACTCGAAGGCGCGCAGCACGGAATCGTTGTAGAACGTGCCGCCCTGCACGATGATTTTTTCGCCCAGGTCTTCAGGCCCCTTGATCTTGATGACCTTGATGAGCGCGTTCTTGATGACGGCGTAGGAAAGCCCCGCCGAAATGTCGGCCACCGAAGCGCCTTCCTTCTGCGCCTGCTTGACGCTGGAGTTCATGAACACCGTGCAGCGCGACCCCAGATCGGCGGGAGATTTCGATTCCAGCGCGGCGCGGGCGAATTCGGCAATCGGCGTCTGCACCGACTGCG
>JAISLJ010000173.1 GCA_031290955.1 Zoogloeaceae bacterium
GTCCGCCGCCGCATGCCAATTGCCTACGGGCTACGCCCTCCGGCAATTGGCATACGGCACAAAAAAGCGGACAATTTGAAAATCATGAAAGCGGACAGATTCAAAAGCTCGTAACACAGCTTTTTTCCCGTCCGCGTTGCCCAAGGCAGAAGTGTTTGGTGTTCTGCAAGCTCCGCGTTCAGGCGTTCTCCGCGTCGAGCCATGCCTGGGCGCTCTCCGGAGTATCGAATACTTCGACGCTTGCGCGGATGAACGTCTGGGAAAGCCAGGCGCTCCAGGCGATCCACTGGCTGTCCGTCACCACGGCAATCCGCCGGAAATCATGGGCGTGGGCGCGGGAAAACTTCAGGTCTTCCAGCGCGGCATCAAGGGTTGCGCCTGCCATTTGCGAGAGATCGAAATACAGGTCAACCGGCGCGTCGAAGCGCGCCTTGTAGTTCACCAGTTCCTCGAATTCCCGATAGTCGGCAAGCGTGAGTTCCCCATAGACATGGACGGAAACGCGGTGTGGCTGGTGGTCGGTGACAATCATGGTTTCTTCCTGTGGTGATGATGGATTCCCCCTAGTTTACCGCTCATTTGGCGGAAAAACGATTCGCCATGATGCCGGAAGCCATGATGAGCAGCATGCCGGTGAGTTCCATGCCGTCCAGGTGTTCTTCCCAGAACAGCACGCCGAACAGCGTGGCGAAGACCACGGTGGTATAGGCCAGGCTGGCGGAAAGGAGGACATTGCCGCGCGAGTAGGCTCGCGTCATGGCAAGCTGTCCCAGTGTGGCGAAGATCCCGACTCCGGCCAGCATGCAGATTCCCTCAAGGCGCAGGGGATGCATCCGGGAGAAGGCGATCCAGATGGCGGAAAGGAAGGTGGCGAGGAGCGCGAAGTAGAACACCGTGCGCGCTTCCGGTTCGCCGCGCAGGCCCAGTTCGCGCACGTCGAAATAGGTCATCGCCGCCAGGAAGCCCGAGGCGAGCGCCAGCGTTTCGCCCAGCCAGGCTTCCGCTGCGAAGCCGGGATGCAGCAAGAGCGCCACGCCCAAGAGGCCGCAGGCCAAGGAGAGCATCAGGGGGAGGGAAGGCTTCAGGCCGCGAAAGACGATGAGGAGCAACATGAGGAAAAGAGGGGAGGTGTAGTTGAGCGTCACCGCCGTTGCCAGCGGCACGAGGGCGATGGCGCAGAAATAGACCGACAGCGAGCAAAAGCCCGTCACGCCACGCTTCATCTGCATGCGCCAGTGGGGCGTCTTCAGGGGAACGCGGCGCAGGATGACGATGAGCGCCATGATGAAAAGCGCGACGATGGCGCGGTAGAACACGATTTCCGCTGGCGCGTAGCCCGCCTGTGCCGAAAGTTTGACGCACACGCCCATGCCCGCGAACAGGAAGCTGGCGACGATCATCCACAAGGATTGCATGGAAGCCGGAGTCCCCGAAATCAGGGCGCGTTGGGGGATGTGGTGGTTGTAGGCTGCCAGATAGCGCGTGAGGGTGGTTTCCAGTTCATTAGCCTGCGCTCTGGTCTCTTCCGTCACGCGAATCCGCCCTCAAATCTTCGGCAGGGTCACGCCGACCTGCCCCTGATACTTGCCGCCGCGATCCTTGTAGGAGGTCTCGCATACCTCGTCGGATTCGAAAAAGAGCACCTGGGCGCAGCCTTCACCCGCATAAATCTTGGCGGGCAAGGGCGTGGTGTTGGAGAATTCCAGCGTCACGTAGCCCTCCCATTCCGGCTCAAAGGGCGTGACGTTCACGATGATGCCGCAACGGGCGTAGGTGCTCTTGCCCAGACAGACGGTGAGCACGTTCCGGGGAATGCGAAAATACTCGACCGTGCGGGCGAGCGCGAAGGAATTGGGTGGAATGATGCAGACATCGGCCTCGATCTCGACAAAGGACTTGGGGTCAAAGGCTTTCGGGTCGACCACCGTGGAATTGATGTTGGTAAACACCTTGAATTCCGGCGCGCAGCGAATGTCGTAGCCATAGCTTGAGGCGCCATAGGAGACGATCTTCTGCCCGCCTGCCTCGCGTACGAGCGAAGGTTCGAACGGCTCAATCATGCCGCATTCTGCCGCCATGCGACGAATCCACTTGTCTGACTTGATGGACATTGACGCCCTGCTCAGGATAAAACCGGCATTCTACCCGCCAAGTCTTGCGGACGGGTACTGTGGACAGCAATTTTTTAGGACGAGAAGCGTACTCTCCAGCGCGAACTGACAAAGCCCCCGCGAAGTCCCGGATTCCGGGCTGGATGTGTTGAATCAGGACGGCGATTCTGTCGAGGTCGCCCTCGCAAGGCAGTTGGTCAAGGCGTGAGCCGGGCCTGTTCTCTGCGGGAATTCCTGCCGCCTGTCACGACCGGCACACGCATTGCCTTTGCTGGAGATTCCGGGAATGCTTACCTGCGCACGGGCTGGTCGGATCAGGAAAAATGGGGAAGATGGTCCAATGGCCCACACGCTCTACTCGTTTTCCCGCTTCATGACGAAAAAATCAGTTCGGTCACGATCGAAGCCCAGCCCCTGATTGCGCCAAATCATCCAGTGCAGACGGTGGAAATCCTGGTGAATGGCATCGAAGCCGGGAAGATTGCCATGACGGAGAAAATGGAATTTGACATCCAGGTTCCGGAAGCCTCCCAACAAAACACCGACGGATTGCTCAGGCTCGAATTCCACCTGCCCGATGCCGTCCGTCCCTCCGATATCGGCGGCAGCAAGGATACGCGAACGCTGGCCCTTGGTTTGATCGCGGCGACTCTCCACTAACGTTCCCGTCAGCTTTCCTTCCCCCACAGGATTCGCATGGGGGAAGGAAGGAGAAAGCGTCAGACGGCGGGGGCTAATTGCCGCCCGCAGGGCAATTGCTGCCCGCAGGGCTTTCCGTGACGACGAGGGCGGTCAGGTTGAGGATGCGGCGCACGGAGGCGGAAGCGGTGAGCACGTGGACGGGGCGGGCCGCGCCCAGGAGGATGGGGCCGATGGTGACGCCCTCGCCCCCCGTCATCTTGATGAGGTTATAGGCGATGTTGGCGGAATCGAGATTGGGCATGACGAGAACGTTGGCCTCGCCCTTCAGGCTTGAGTTTTCGTCGGCCAGATGGCGAATCTTTTCGAGCAGGGCGCTGTCGCCGTGCATTTCGCCGTCAATTTCCAGGTCCGGGGCCTGTTCGCGTACCAGCACCAGCGTTTCGCGCATCTTGAGGGCGGAAGCCGAAAGGGCGGAGCCGAAGTTGGAGTGGGAGAGCAGGGCCACCTTGGGGACGATGCCGAAGCGACGCACCGTTTGCGCCGTCATCAGGGTAATGTCCGCCAGTTGCTGGGCGCTGGGATTTTCATTGACGTGGGTATCGCAGATGAAAAGCGCCCGGCCCGGCAGGAGAAGGTGATTCACGGCGGCAAGCGTGTTGTGGCCTGGAGCTTTGCCGATGATGTTATCCACATGCCTCAAGTGCTCGGAGAAACAGCCCGCCGCGCCACAGATCAGTCCTTCCGCATAGCCAAGTTTGAGAAGCAAGGCCCCCAGCACGGTGCCATCGGTGCGCACAAGCTTCTTGGCAATTTCCGGCGTTACGCCGAAACGTTTCATCAACTGGTGATAGTTTGTCCAACAGGCTTCAAAGCGCGGATCGTTGGTGGGATCGACGATCTCGAAATCAATGCCGTGGCGAATTTTCAGGCCCGCTTCCTTCAGGTTCCGGTTGATGATATGCGGGTTGCCGATCACCACCGGACGCGCCAGCCGTTCTTCCAGCACCACTTGCACGGCACGCAGGACGCGCTTGTCCTCACCCTCGGCGTAGATCACGCGCTTCAGCGGCTTTTGCCGCGCTGCGTGGAAGATGGCGCGCATGCCGGCGCCGGTATGGTAGTTGAATTCGATCAGGCGCTGCCGGTAGGCGTCCCAATCCGTGATCGGGCGCGTCGCCACGCCAGAATCCATGGCCGCGCGGGCAACGGCAGGCGCGATGCGCACGATGAGGCGCGGGTCGAAGGGTTTGGGAATCAGGTATTCCCGGCCAAATTCCAGCTTGTGGCCGCTGTAGGCCATGGCGACTTCATCGACGACCTCGGCCTCGGCAATCTCGGCAATGGCATGCACACAGGCGAGCTTCATCGATTCGGTGATGCGGGTCGCCCCCACATCCAGTGCGCCGCGGAAGATGAAGGGGAAGCAGAGCACGTTGTTGACCTGGTTGGGATAATCGGAGCGTCCCGTGGCGATGATGACATCGCCACGCGCCTGCCGGGCGAGTTCCGGCAGGATTTCCGGCGTCGGGTTGGCGAGTGCGAAGACAAGAGGATTCTCGGCCATGGCGATGAGCATCGCCGGTTCAAGAACGCCCGCTGCGGAAAGTCCCAGGAAAACGTCCGCGCCGCGGATGGCCTCGCCCAGGGTGCGCGCCTTGGTTTCCCGCGCATAGCGCGCCTTGGAAGGATCGAGGTTTTTGTCCCGCCCGGCCCAGATCACGCCCTTGGAATCACAGACGAGGATGTTTTCCTTCTTGACGCCCAGGTCGCACCACAGGTTGAGGCAGGAAATGGCCGCCGCGCCCGCGCCGGAACACACCACCCGAATCTCCCCAATCCGCTTGCCCACCACCTTGAGGCCATTCAGGAGCGCCGCCGAAGAAATGATGGCAGTGCCGTGCTGGTCATCGTGGAAGACGGGAATCTTCATGCGCTCCTTCAGCTTCTGCTCGATGTAGAAACACTCGGGGGCCTTGATGTCTTCCAGATTGATGCCGCCCAGGGTGGGTTCCATGGCGGCGATGATGTCGATCAGCTTGTCGGGATCGCTTTCGGCGAGTTCGATGTCGAACACATCAATGTTGGCGAATTTCTTGAAGAGGCAGCCTTTGCCTTCCATCACCGGCTTGGCCGCCAAGGGGCCGATGTTGCCCAGCCCCAGCACGGCGGTGCCGTTGGTGATGACCCCGACCAGATTGGCGCGGGAGGTGAATTCCGCCACCGTGACCGGATCATCGACGATGGCGTCGCACGCGGCGGCAACGCCGGGGGAATAGGCAAGCGCCAGGTCGCGCTGGTTGGTGAGGCTTTTGGTCGGAGTAACGGAAATCTTGCCGGGAGTAGGGTAACGGTGATAGTCCAGCGCGGCGTCACGCAGATTGTCTTTCATGCTTCGTTCCTTGGATTTCCCCGGAGGTTTCCGGACGATCCGGACGTGCCGGGGAAACTGGAGAGGGAAAAGGCGAGAATGTACTGCAATCACAGGGGCAAGTGAACAGCAGCGAACGTTTCGCGTCGCGCAAACCCCGATTTTGACCAAACCGAGACAGGACGCGAAACATTCCCGTTTTCTGTCCAGGGTTTTGCGGAGGGTGATTTTCCCATGCGCGGCGGCTATGCGCCCGGTCGGTCTTTCCGGATCGCGGGCAATCGAATCTCCATCTTCCGTCTCACCCCAGCAAGCGACCGCCGCGCACACGGTAGCCCTTGCTGGATGCGGCGCTCTTTTCTTCCACGAGTCGGCCCATCGCGCTCATGCCGCCGTGGGCGTGGCAGATGGCGCAGGCCAGGGCGTCGGCGGCATCGGCGGCGGGTGTGCCGGAAAGGGCAAGCAGGCGCTTGACCATGTGCTGCACCTGTTCCTTGGCCGCCTTGCCTTGTCCTACCACCGCCTGCTTGATTTGCAGGGCCGTGTATTCGGAAACCGCAAGGCCGCCCGCAGTCAAGGCCGCCAGCACCGCGCCGCGCGCCTGTCCCAGAAGCAGAGTGGATTGCGGATTGACGTTCACGAAGACCTTCTCCACCGCCGCCACATCCGGCGCATAGGCGGCAAGCACCTCGCCCACGCCCTGGAACAGGGTGGCGATTCGTTCCGGCAGGCTTTGGCTTGTGTCGGATTTCACACAACCGCTTGCCACGTAGCGCAGATGCTGCCCTTCCTTTTCGATCACGCCAAAACCCGTCACCCGCAGGCCCGGATCAATGCCGAGGATGCGGGTTGGCCGGGCGACGGCGGGTATCGCGCCGCCTGCGTCCGCCCGCAGGGGGGAAGGCTCATTCACCCAGCGCCGCCGTGGTATAGACGGCCTGCACGTCATCCAGGGATTCCAGCGCGTCCAGGAGTTTCTGCATTCGCGCCGCGTCCTCGCCCGCAAGTTCGGTTTCCGATTCGGGCCGCATGGTGATTTCGCCGAATTCGGCCCGGAAACCCGCCGCTTCGAGCGCCTCCTTCACGGTGATGAAATCGCCGGGGGCCGTGAGCGCCTCAAGCGAGCCATCCGCGTGGGAAACGACATCTTCCGCGCCCGCCTCGATGGCGGCTTCCATCAGTGCCGCCTCGTCCGTGCCGGGCGCGAAGATCAATTGACCGCAGTGCTGGAACTGGAAGGCCACGCAGCCATCCGTGCCCACATTGCCGCCGTGCTTGGCAAAAGCGTGTCGCACATCGGCCACAGTGCGGGTCTTGTTGTCGGTCAGGCAATCCACCATCACTGCCGCGCCATTGACGCCGTAGCCTTCGTAGCGGACTTCCACGTATTCCACGCCTTCCAGTTCGCCCGTGCCTTTCTTGATGGCGTTCTCGATCTTGTCCTTGGGCATGTTCTGCGTCTTGGCCTTGTCGATGGCCATGCGCAGGCGCGGATTGAATCCGGCATCGCCCCCGCCCATCTTGGCGGCGACGGTGATTTCCTTGGCAATCCGCGAGAACGCCGCGCCGCGCCGTTCATCCTGGCGTCCCTTGCGATGCTGGATATTGGCCCATTTGGAGTGTCCGGCCATGATGTTCCTCAAACGAAAACAAAACCGCGATTCTACCGCCTGTTCAAAACGGCGGACAAATCCTGGCGAATGGCGCTTGCCCTGCGGGCGAGCCTGGCGTATGGAGGAAGCGTTGCGGGCGAGAAGCGAACCACATGTTCATGGCGTCCATCCAGCGACGGAGAAAGATGCGCCAGCGGCGGAGAAACATTCGCCAGCGACGGAAAAACACGAGCCAGCGACGAAGAAACACGAGCTAACGACAGAGAAACACGAGCCAGCAATACAGAAACGTCGCAAACCGTCAAACTTTCGTCATTGCGAGGGGCGAAGCCCCGTGGCAATCCATATCCACCATTCGGCGCGAACGCGCCCATATATCCTCGCCCTCGGGGGAGAGGGTGGCGCGAAGCGCCGGGTTAGGGAGCCGTTCCCCACGGCGCTTTGCGCCGCTAACCTTCCCCAACCTTTCCGCAGCGCGACCGCCGAAGGAAAAATATGCGGCGCTTCGCGCCGGAGTGTGCACACCTTGTATCTTCCCCTTGCAGGCCGAAACGGATAGATTCCACCCGTTTGACCGGCCCGGCTGGATAGTTCGTTGCGCCCTTGGAACAGAGATGATTCCGTGAGAGAGCCAGGAGCGT
>JAISLJ010000174.1 GCA_031290955.1 Zoogloeaceae bacterium
CCTTCCGTGCTCGCGGCAATCTCCGCGCGCACCGCAGGCGTTGTCCGGGCATTCTTATGCAGACGAAGTTCCATCTTCTTCTCCTTTCCTGGATTTTTGAGAATCTATCACTTCCCGTAACACTTCACGCGCAAAAAACAGCGGCCAGCGTGAAAATTGAATCGAATCAAAACGGTACCAGGTTATGCACAAACGATAGACGCCAATCATGCAAACTGTAAAAGGGAATGCCGCAAGCGGTTTTTGGGGACGGGAGATTGGCAGGAAGTGTGCGGGTAACGGGGGAAAATCCCCTTTCGATCTTCCGGCATGCTATCTTTCGCCAGTTCCCGCATGGAAGACTCATGACCGAATCGTTCGCGCCCTTGTATGTGGTTCCCACGCCCTTGGGAAATCTCGATGACCTGAGCCTGCGCGCCCGCGCCGTGCTGGTTTCCGTGGCCTGGGTGGCGGCGGAGGATACCCGCCATACCGCGCCGCTCCTGCGGCATGTCGGTTCCCCGGCCCGGCTTTTGGCGGCGCATGCGCACAACGAGGAAGAAGCCGCCGCGCGCATCCTCGTCCGGCTGCGGGCGGGGGAAGCGGTGGCGCTGGTCTCGGATGCGGGCACGCCCGCCATTTCCGACCCTGGCGCGCGCATCGTCGCCCAGGTGCGGGAGGCTGGGGGACACATCATTCCCCTGCCCGGCCCCTGCGCCGCCGTCACTGCCCTTTCCGCCGCCGGGCTGGCGGAGGCGCGCTGGCTGTTCCACGGCTTCCTGCCACAAAAATCCGGGCCGCGCCGGGCGGTGCTGGCGGAGTTGCGCGATCTTCCCTGCGCCCTCGTCTTCCACGAAGCGCCGCATCGCATTCTGGAGAGCGTCACCGACATGGCCGCCGTCCTCGCGCCCCGCACGCTGGTCATTGCCCGCGAACTCACGAAACGCTTTGAATCCATCCACGTCCTGCCGCTCGCTGCGGCGCATGCCTGGCTCGCAGCCGACAGCGACCGCCAGCGGGGAGAATTCACGCTCATCGTCTCCGGCGCGACCGGACGCGCTGCCGGGGCCGACCCTGTTTCCGCCGAGGTCGAGCGTGTCCTGCGCCTGCTTCTGGATGAAAACCTGCCGCTCCGGCAAGCCGCGAAACTTGCCGCCGCCATCACCGGTTGTCCCAAAAACGCGATTTATGCCCGCGCGCTGGAATGGAAGGGCTAGAATGCCGGGGCTGCCCCTGCGCTTCGTCTTGTCGTCATCTGTTTTCTTGCCGCTCGCCATGAGAGAGTCGCCATGAAAGAAAATTCCATCACGCTCACCCGTCCCGATGACTGGCACCTGCACCTGCGCGACGGCCCGGCGCTGGCTGCTGTGTTGGGGCACAGCGCCCGACGCTTCGCCCGGGCCATCGTCATGCCCAACCTGAAGCCGCCCATCACCACCGTCGACCAGGCGGCGGCCTATCGCGCCCGCATTCTCGCGGCGCTGCCCGCCGGATACGCCTTCGCGCCCTTGATGACGCTCTACCTCACCGACGCAACTCCGGTGGCGGAAATCGAGAAGGCCGCCGCTTCCGGCTTCGTAAAAGCCATCAAACTCTACCCGGCGGGCGCGACGACGCATTCCGACGCGGGCGTAACCCGAATCGAGCGCGTCTTTCCCCTCCTCGCCGCGATGGAGCGCCTGCGCCTGCCGCTCCTCGTGCATGGCGAAGTCACCGATCCGGACATCGACCTCTTCGACCGGGAAAAGGTTTTCGTCGACACGGTGCTTGCCCCCCTGCTGCGGCGCTTCCCCGGACTCAAGGTGGTCATGGAGCACATCACCACGGCAGAGGCCGCGGCCTTCGTGCAAGAGGGCAGCGCCAACCTGAGCGCGACCATCACCGCGCATCACCTGCTCTACAACCGCAACGCCATCTTTCAAGGCGGGCTGCGGCCCCACTGGTATTGCCTGCCGGTACTGAAGCGGGAGCGGCATCGTCAGGCGCTCGTCCAGGCGGCAACTTCCGGTTCGCCGCGCTTTTTCCTTGGCACCGATTCCGCGCCGCACGCCCAGGGCGCGAAGGAAGCCGCCTGCGCTTGCGCGGGATGCTACACCGCGCACGCCGCGCTGGAACTCTATGCCGAAGCCTTCGCCGCCGCTGGGGCGCTCGACCGGCTGGAAGCCTTCGCCAGCTTCCACGGCCCGGATTTCTACGGCCTGCCCAGGAATCAGACGCGCATCACGCTCATTCAGGAAGATTGGCGCGTACCGGATGGCTACCCTTATCCGGACGCAACGGAAATGCTGGTTCCCCTGTGCGCCGGCGAAACCCTGCGCTGGAAAATCCAGGATTGAAGCCAAGGAGAAGCTTGCCATGCCACATCCACAAACCATTTTCGCGCCGCGTCGCTTGCCCTGCCTCGCCCTGCCGCTGGTCGCGCTCGCATTTTTTCTTTCTGGCTGCACCAACGACAGTGCGGCCTATCACATTGATGGCGCGCGCCACGCCCTTTCTGTCGAGCGGCGGCAGGATTATTTCTGGGAAAAGCAGATGCAGCTTTCCGTGATCGTGGCCCGCCTGCCAGAATGCCAGCGCAAACACATCCTCCAGAAAACGGGCGCCAGAACGGCCATCGAACTCTGGCAACCGGGACCAGGCACCTACATCTTCAAGATCGGGCAGCGCGCCTACGTCACGGAAACCCGTACCTGCCAAGGCTTCGCGCGCCTGGAAGAAGATCCGCCCGGCGGCTACGGCGACCTCCTGGGCACCTTCCGGGTTGTGCAAGGCGTGTTCAGCTTCGTGCCGGAAAAGGCAAGGGAAGCGCCAGCCGCATCCCCCGAAACACAAGCCACAACGCCGCCCGGATAGGGGATGGAGAGGGCGGCAGGATGCCACTCCCACCTTTGGAAGCATCCGCAACAACGAGTCGACCGCCCACAGAAACATCCCAAACCTTCAAACCCTCGTCATTGCGAGGCGCGTAGCGACGCGGAAATACATATCCAAGCCGTAACTCATTGATTTAAAAAGATGGTTACGGTATTCCCGCATCGGGAATGGACTCAATTATGGACTTTTCCTTGTTCGCTGGCAAGCGCGCCTCATGCCATT
>JAISLJ010000175.1 GCA_031290955.1 Zoogloeaceae bacterium
CCATGCGGGAAACACAGGAAAAAGCTCCGGGCGAAAGCGGAGGCATCAAGGTTCTGGACAGGGTGCTGGATATCATCGACCTGCTGGCCAGGGCCGAAACTTCCCTGGGCTTGAGCGAAGTGACCCACGTCACGGGCATGAGTAAAAGCACGGTTCATCGTCTGCTTTCCGCCCTGCACGCCCGGCATTATGTGGAAAAACGGCCTGACAACACCTACCGCCTGGGTATCCGGATGCTGGAGATGGCCAGTTACCATATCAACACGCTGGAATTGCTCACCGAATCCCGCCCCTACCTCAACGCTCTTCATTCCGCCCTGAACCTGACCTCGCATCTGGGCATCCTGGAAGATTACCAGGTCGTCTACATCGGGCTCATGGATTCCTACCCGCATGCCAAACTGTACGCCCAGGTGGGCAAACGTTCGCCGGCTTTTTGCTCGTCCATGGGCAAATGTCTGCTGGCCGGCCTGGGGAAGGAAGAACTGGATGAAGCGCTCCGGCATATCACCCTGCTTGCCTACACGGCGAAAACCATCGTCGATCCGCTGGCTCTGCGCCGGCATCTGGGGCAGGTGCGCGTCCAGGGATGGGCCATGGATGACGAGGAATACCAGGCCGGGCACCGCTGTGTGGGCGCTCCGGTTTTCGATTACCGCGGCGATTCCCTGGCCGCCATCAGCGTGAGCGGCGCCAGCGCGCAAATTCCGGAAGAGCGCATCGCGGCCATCGTCGAGCAGGTTCAGAATACGGCCCGGGCAATATCCCGCAGCATGGGGTATACCGGCTGATCCGGCGCGCTTGTTTCCGGGCCGCCGCGAGGATTCGCGCGGCGGACTGGAATCAGCCTGGAGCGAGTTGTCTGCCCAGGCACTGGCGGATGGCGTCTTGCCACCGTGCGACGGCGGAACGCCGCCGCTCCCGGACAAGACGCCTTGCACGCTTCAGGGCAGAATGTTTTTCAGCACGATGGTTTTGAGCCGGGTCACCTCATCGAAGGTGGTCAGCACGCCCTCGGTGCCGATGCCGGAATACTTGTAGCCGCCGAAGGGCATTTCAAAGCTGCGGAAAAAACTGGCGCCGTTGATCACGGTGCCGCCGCATTCCAGGGCATTGCATACGGCGAAGGCGGTTTTCATATTGGCGGTGAACACGCAGCCGCACAGGCCGAATTTGGAGGAATTGGCAATCTCGATGGCTTCTTCCACCGTGTCGAAGCCGATAATGGGGACGACCGGCCCGAAGATTTCCATGTCGATGGCCACATCCGCGGTCTTGGGCACGTCCTTGATTACCGTGGCTTCGATGAAGGCGCCTTTCCGACCGCCGCCCAGCACGATGTTTCCGCCCTGTTCCACGGTTCGCTGGATCTGCCGTTCCACTTCCACGGCGGCTTTTTCGCTGATCAGGCAGCCGATTTGCGTGGATTCATCCGCCGGGGAACCTTGCTTGAGGCGCTTGATGCGCTCGACCGCCTTTTCCGTAAACGCCTCCTTGACGGCGTTGTGCACCAGAAAGCGTTTGGAAGCGCAGCAGACCTGGCCGGTATTGTACATACGGCCCCAGATCATCTCTTCCACGGCCAGATCGATATCGCCGTCTTCCAGAACGATGAAGGCGTCGTTGCCGCCCAGTTCCAGCGCCGTGTGGGCCAGGTGCCCGGCGGCGGTTCTGGCGGTTTCGATGCCCACTTCCGTGGAACCGGTGAAGGTGATGCCGTGCACATCCGGATGGGCGCACAGCACGCTGCCCACGGTGGAGCCACGGCCGGTCAAAACCTGGATCGCGCCATCGGTCACGCCGGCTTTCACCAGCAGCGCCGTCAGCTTGCACAGCGTCAGCGGATTGTCGGTGGAAGGTTTGACGATGGCGGCATTGCCCGCCAGCAGGGCGGGCGCCACCTTCTGGTCGAACAGGTCGCAAGGGAAATTGAAGGGAATGATGCAGGCGATGATCCCAAGAGGTTCGCGCTGGGTGAGCAGCAGATTTTTGTCCTGTCCCGCTTCCATGCCGGCGGGGATGGTTTCGCCGTACAGGTGCTTGGCCCGCTCGCTGAACGCTTTGAAGGCAATGGGAATATTGCCGATTTCCCCCCTGGCTTCCGTAATGGGCTTGCCGGTTTCCGCCGAAAGGGTTTGCGCCAGTTCTTCCCTGGACGCTTCCACCAGTTCCAGGAATTTGTACATGATGTCCACTTTCTGGTGGACAGGCACCCTGGCCCAGATTTTCTGGCCGATTTTGGCTTTTTCCACGGCCAGATCGACATCGGCGTTCGTAGCGGCGGGAACTGTATCGAGAACTTTCCCGGTGGCAGGGTTGATGACGTCGATGGTTTTTCCGTCCGAGGCGGAAACTTCCTGGCCGTTGATGATCATTTTCATGAAAATTGCTCCTTTTCGTGGTTCAAAGTAAGTCGATTATTCAGGCAGTGCGGTAAAAGACAGCATGAGACCGCCGCAAGTGTTGCGGTCATCGTCCTCAAAGCCGTATTCACCAAAGGTGAATTCACAGATAAAGGGAACTTCGCCCGCGGCTTGGCGAATGCTTTGCACTACTTCTTCGATTCTGTCGCCCATGCCGGCGCGTCTACCGCCGCAATGCACGAGATGGAACGCCCCGGGGATGAACGCGGTTTTTTTCTTCAGGACTTCCAGTTCGGCGCCCGCCGAGGCCACCAGCTCGTCCACGGAACATTCCATGCGGATGATGGCCGTGCCTTCGGACAGATTGCTGCCGATGGCCATGGAATAATCGTCGTTGCCGTTCATCGGGTGGCGGATGGCCACCAGGTCGCCCAGGCGATCCTTGACGCCCAGGGGGCTGGTGATGGTAGCCACCAGAAGATTGATTCCTTTCAGGGTATCCGGATCGAGTCCGCGCCAGGAAGCGTATTTTTTCAGCGCGGGCTGGCCGTCGATTTCCACCAGGGTACGCCGCTCCTTCACCTTGGTGATGATGCCTCTGTCCGCGGTTTCCCGGTAGGCGCCGGTGTAGTGGTTGCGTATGGATTTGTCACTGTAGAAAAAGGCCACGGCCACGCCGTCGGCGCAGGCGCCCTCGTCGGTATAGAGTTTCCATTCCCCCTTGATGGCGTTGTCGGCCGCGCTTCCGCCGAAGCAGGGAACCCGCCCAATGACCTGGGTAATGCCTTTCAGATAAAACTCTTCTTCGCCGGGAGGCGCGACCAGGTAAAAATAGGCGGGCGGCACGGTTTTCCCGGCTTTCCGCATGGCTTTTTCCGCCACCGCCCGGCCGGTTTCCAGGGCACTGCCCTGCTTGGGCAAGCCCGCCACGCCCACGGTCAGATCATCGTCTTCCAGGGCAAGGATACCCAGGAAGCCGTCATCTTTGCCAACAAATCCTTCCGGCAGGATCACGCCGGTAAAAGAGGTGTTGCCGATGATCGGCACTCCGGGCAATTCCACCCGGATGCCGGACAACATGGCCTCCAGGTCATACACGCAACTGGCATAGGCAAACGCCAATTTTGGTCTGGACAAGCCTGCCGCCGCTTTTCGGGCGCCTTCCCTGCCCGCCGACAAGGCATCCTTTTGGACACTGGAACCGGTTGTAGCCTTCAACATGAGATACTCCTTCACCTGAACGTAGTTGTAGTGATAAGGGAACGCGGATGTTCCCGGCTGACTCTCCTGGTTTTTCTGGTTGTTTGCGCGAAAATATAGCAGCGGCGCAAAGGAAAAAGTAGCCGTTCCCCTTCATGCCATGGAACAGGCGTCCCACAGGATGGAACGCAACCGTTCCGAAGGGCTTCACGGCAATCATGGGCAACGCTTCTTTCCACTCCAAGGGAGAGGCCGGTGGACGGCCAGACTGCCGCGTCACTTCCGATGCAAAACCGGCCGAATATTTCTCCCAGAAGATCGTCGGCGGAAAACTCTCCGGTTATTGCGCTCAACGATCGCTGGGCCATGCGCAGTTCCTCGGCGAACAGTTCCTGGCGCGTCAGATGCGCGCGCGCCGCCTGTAGATGTCCGTGTGTTTCGGCGAGGGCGCGCAGGTGCCGCTCGCGGGCGATGAACACGGATTCCGTCGGGCGCCAGCCGGCGCTGCGCAGCAATTCTTGTTTCAGCAGGTCGATGCCGTCTCCTTCGCCGGCCGACAGCAGGATCCTCGCGCAGCCCGCGTCCTCGCGCCGTTCGGGCCGCCGCCCGGCCAGGTCGATCTTGTTGTGCGCGGTGATCCGGGCCGGTCCCGGCGGCAGTCGGGCAAGGATGGCTTGGTCCGCTTCGCGTACTCCTTGCCGCGCGTCGACCAGCAGGATCAC
>JAISLJ010000176.1 GCA_031290955.1 Zoogloeaceae bacterium
CCGGCCTTCCGGGGCCAGTTTTCCAGCAAAAACCTCTCGGTTATGTTTTGTTCATACTCTTTGTCTCAATCTTTGTTTCTCTCGCCTCAATTTGACCGTTTGTTCAGTGTTTCCCTAAAAACGATTATAACGCTCTGAAGCCCGGGGTGTATGACACTGAAGGTTTATTGAATGCCTATGGTTTGAAACGCGATGAAAACGGTGATCTGCCGATCGGCGTCGCCCAATACCATAATGGCATTCTTGATCCTGATTTCGCGGAACGTGCCTATGTGTTCGGCAGCAGTAAATTCAAGATCAATGACGATGCCCTGTTCCATGTGGAAAAGGACGGCACGCGCTGGATTGAAAATATCCGGGTAGAACCGTTGGAGGATAATTTCAACTATGTCGGCGAAGGAGTTTTTGCGGATATCACCAATTTCCTCACCGAGGATGATATCGATCCTTCTGGTATCGGCAGGACTGTCCCCATTCAGTTTACGAACCCCGAAAACATTCCCACGCGAAACCTGTACCAGAGCGATTTGGGCAACCTGAACGCGCGCTATGAACAGGTAACGAAACTGGAGTATGACGCAAAAGTAGTCGAGTGGTTTAATATCTCGGCGGCGGTGGCCTTCGAGCACACCACCATATTGGCTTCGGCGCGATGCATGGCGGGAACGCAGGTGGAATAGACGAACACCGCAGCCGGATGATAAGTGTCGATGGCCTGCCGGATGGCGTGGAAGAGGCGTTTCTCGCCGCGCCCCATGATGACATCCATGTCGGAAAGATCGGTCGTCATGCCGATGCGAAACAGGCTTGCGCCGGAGGAGCGCGTGCCGCGTGCGTCCCATGAACTCCCCGCGCAACCGATTGGCCCATGCACGATGTGCGCCACATCGGCAATCGGCAACAGGGCGTTTCTCGCCCCATCGAACGCGCATCCCCCCTGCGTCGCGCCCGGCTGCGGACGGGCGCAACCGGACTTGCCCTTGTTGTTGTGCGCGCAAGCCGGTTCGTCTTGCAACGCGGCGATGTCGTCAGGCGTCATGATTCCAATCTCCGAAAAAAAAGACGCTTGTCACCTAGCAAGGGACGTGCCTGGATGCGGGAAAGCAGAAAAACACCAGGCTTTGACAGCAAGCATCTCCGCCCGAAGGGCCATTGCCGTCTGCCAAGACCCTACTGTGCGGCGACTCGTTCGTTGAGGCGGTCTACGGCTTCCTTGATCTTGCCGGTTTCTTCCAGGCGCAGGATACGGCGCGTCAAGGGGATGAGTTCGCTTACGTCGGACTGGATGATGCGGCTCTTGATCTCCAGGATCTGGGCCGGATGCATGGAAAAGGCGCGCAGGCCCATGCCCAGAAGGAGACGGGTAAACTTGGCTGCCCCGGCCATCTCGCCACAAACGGAAATGGGAATGCCCGCCTTCTCGGCGCTGGCAATGGCATGCGCAATCAGCATCACCACCGCCGGATGCAACGGATCATAGAGGTTGGCCACCTGCTCATCGGTGCGGTCAATGGCAAGCGTGTATTGGATCAGATCGTTGGTGCCGATGGAAAGGAAGCGCAGGCGCTTCAGGAACATGTTGATCGCCAGCGCCGCGCCGGGAATCTCGATCATGCCGCCCACTTCGATGCGCTCGTCGTGGGCGATCTTCTCGTCGCGCAGGCTCTCCTTCGCCTGCTCGACCATCGCAAGCATGGAATCGATCTGGTGGGCATGCGAGAGCATGGGGATCAGGAGCCGCATCCTGCCGTAGCGGGAGGCGCGCAGGATGGCGCGCAACTGCGTGAGGAACATGGGCGGGTTGGCAAGGGAAAGGCGGATCGCCCGGCGGCCCAGGGACGGATTCGTCTTGGTGCGCTGCATGTCGATTTCCTTGTCGCCCCCGAGATCGAAGGTGCGGATGGTGACGGGCTTTTCCCCCATGATCCGCGCGACCTTGCGGTACGCCTCGAACTGCTCGTCCTCGGTGGGCATGTCGCCGCGTCCCAGATAGAGGAATTCGCTGCGGAAAAGGCCGACGCCCTGCGCGCCGGATTCCAGCGCGGCGCGGGCATCGTCCGGAACCTCGATGTTGGCGAGCAGGCTGATGCTGATGCCGTCGATCGTCTCCGCGGGCGCGGATTTGAGGCGCTTTAATTTGGAGCGCTCAAGCTCGATCTGCTCGCGGCGAATCCGGTACTCCTCCAGGATGCGCTCGTCCGGATCGACGATCACGACGCCGCGCGTGCCGTCGACGATGACAGTCTCGTCCTCGCGGATCAGGAAGCGGGCGTTGCGGATGCCGACGATGGCGGGAATCGCCATGCTGCGCGAAAGGATGGCGGTGTGCGAGGTCGCTCCGCCCACATCGGTGGCAAAGGCGGCAAAACGCCGATCCTTGAAGGCGATGACATCCGCCGGGGAAAGATCGTGCGCGACAACGACCAGGTTTTCCGCCGGAGCGCTGGCCTTCGCCTTCCGGAGCGAGGCGCGGCCGGGATGGCCCAGGAGTTCCTTGACCAGCCGCTCCACCACCTGCACGACATCAAATTTGCGCTCGCGCAGGTAGGTATCCTCGAACAACTCGAACTGCCGCACGAGGTGTTCCATCTGCTGCACCAGCGCCCATTCGGCATTGCAGAGTTTTTCGCGGATGATGTTCCGGGGCGCTTCCGTGAATTCCGGATCGTTGAGGAACATGGTGTGCAAGTCGATGAAGGCGAGGAGTTCGGAAGGCGCGTATTCCCCCGTGGTTTCCTTGAGATGCGCGAGTTCCTCCCGCACCGCCGCGATGGCGGCATCCAGGCGGGCGATTTCCTTTTCGATCTGGCGCGGACTGAGGGCGAGACGCACCACATCCACCGTGACATGCGAGAGGAGCAGCACGCGCCCGATGGCAATGCCGCTGGAAACGCCAAGACCATGCAGGGTAAAGCTCATTCGCCTTCTCCAAAGCGCTCGGCAATCAGGTTCTGGAGCGCCTGCATCGCCGCCGCCTCGTCCTGCCCGTCGGTCTCCAGGGTGATGGTGCTCCCCTGTGCGGCGGCAAGCATCATGACGCCCATGATACTTTTGGCGTTGATGCGGCGGCCCTTGCGCTCGATCCACACCTCGCAGGCGAAATTGCCCGCAGTCTGGGTCAGCTTGGCAGAGGCCCGGGCGTGCAGGCCCAGTTTGTTTACGATTTCCGCTTCCTGGCGCAGGGTCATCAACAGCCCTCCTTCAACATGTCGAGAACGCCTTCGCGCGCGCCTTCCACGACTCTGGCGAGAAGTTCCGGCATTTCCTTCTCCCGGTGGGTCAGCGCCCGGAGCAGCATGGGCAGGTTGAGTCCCGCCACGCCTTCCACCCGGCCGGGTTCAAGGAGTTTCAGGACGAGATTGGCGGGCGTTGCGCCATAGATATCGGTCAGCACCAGCACACCCTGGCCCGCATCAACTTCTTCCACCCGCCGACGCGCCAGGGGGAGGAGATTGAGCGGATCATCCTGCGCGGCAACGCCCAGTTGGGCGACCAAGGGCGGTCGCCGGTTGAGGATGTGGCAGAGGTTTTGCAGCAGGGCTTCGCCCACAGCGCCGTGGGTCACGATGAGAATGCCGATCATGATGATATGCTGGTCAAAGACACGCATTCTAACGCGAAATGGTCCTGGCGGACGGCAATCTGGCGGACGGCAATCTGGCAGACGGCAGCGCGGCAAGGATTCTTTCTCGCGGGGGCGTTCCCCTGTGCAATGACAGCCGTTTTCCTGCCTTCCGCATTCGGCCCCTCGCCCTTCCGGTTTACCCGAGCCAGCGCAGGCTTTCGATCCATTTCAGGCCATCGAGGGTGGGATCGCGTTTGGCGGGGGGGCTTGGATGCTGGGTGTGGGCCGGAGCGGCAACGGGGGCCGAAGGCGAAGGGAGCGGGTCGGACGAATCGGACAAGACCATCGCGGGCGCGGAGCGTTTTTGCGCCAGCGTTTGCCGTGGGAATCGCCGTTTGGATGGAGCGGCCTTGGGACGCGGACGAGATGGCGCTTCGGATTCCGCCGGGGGTACGGGCGGGGAAAGCTCGAACGCCAGTAGCGACTGGGAAGAGAGATCAGGGAGCGGCGCCCCCCGCATCTCTTCCCGGGCGGGGTCCAGGAGCACGATCGACTTTTCGGAATGCGCCGTCCGCTCCGGAACGAGCGCGGCGCCCTCCTTCCGAAGGCTTCCGGAAACCTGCCCGAGCGGTTCCCGCGCCATGTCCGTGGAAAGCCACAGGCCAGAAAGGAAAAGCATGATGAGCGCGCAACCAATGCCGAACAAGAGCGGGAACAAATCCTGGAAACGACTGCCGTTGCCCTGCCCCGAACGAGCGGGCGTACTGCCGGGCTGACTTGCCCCGCATTGGGGACAAATCGTCTGTTCCCCCAGATCAAAATGACAGAATTTGCACAACATGGCGCGCCCACCAGACAACATGGCCCACATTATGCCAAGAATCCGACTCTTTTTCAGGTTTGTGTACGTCTCGGAACCCAGATATGCCTCCTGCGCGCGGCGGTTTTCGGTGGAACTCCCGCGTGCCAAGGCATTTTCCGGAACTTTTGTGCTGAAGAGACAGGAAACCGCCGGGGCCTCCCAAGATTTCCAGGGCGTGAAAAAATTGCCGTCCGCAGGACGGCGCTTGCGATAGAATCTGCGCCTCTTGGGATTTCTTGCCATGCCTGTATTCAGCGACGGCAACCGTTTGCTTCTTCTCGATTCGGGGAAGGAATATTTCCCGGCGCTCCTGGCTGCCATCGAGGGCGCCCAGTGGGAAATCTTCCTGGAAAGTTACATCTTCGCCGATGATCCTGTCGGCAATGATGTCGTTGCCGCGCTGACGCGGGCGGCACAGCGCGGCGTGGCGGTGCGGGTGCTGGTTGATGGCTTCGGCGCGCGGCGCTTTCCGGAACTTTTTGGCGCGCGCCTTCTGGCCGCCGGGGCGCAGTACCTGATCTACCGCCAGGAACTTTCCTGGTTTTCCTTCCGCCGTTTTCGCCTGCGCCGCCTGCATCGCAAACTGGTGGTCGTGGATGGGCGCATGGCCTTTGCGGGCGGCATCAACATCATTGATGACAACAACGCCCCGCCCGCCCTGCGGCCCCGCTATGATTACGCGGTGCGGGTGGAAGGGCCGGTGGCGGCCGAGATTCGCCAGGCCATGCGGCGCATGTGGGAGAACGTGAGCTGGGCGAGCTTCAAGCGCCGCTACCGGCTCCCGCCGGACGCAATGCCCTTCCCCGGCAAGCCGGGCCGCCAGCGTGCCGCCTTTCTCGCGCGCGACAATCTTCGGCACCGGCACGATATTGTTGCCGCCTATGTCGAGGCGCTGGCGAAGGCGCAAAAGAGCGCCCTGATCGCCAACGCCTATTTCCTGCCCGGCCTGCGTTTTCGGCGCGCGCTGGTCGGCGCGGCGCGACGCGGGGTCGAGATCACCATCCTCCTGCAAGGGCAAAGCGACCATCGCCTCTTCCTCCTGGCGAGCCGCATGCTCTACCAGAGCCTCCTTGCCGAGGGCATCCGCGTTTTTCGTTACCAGAAGAGCTTCCTGCATGCCAAGGTGGCGGTGGTGGACGGCTACTGGGCCACGGTCGGCTCTTCCAACATCGACCCGTTCAGCCTCCTGTGCGCCCAGGAAGGCAACATCGTCATCGAGGATTGCGCCTTCGCCGAAGAACTGGCGGCAAGTCTCGAACGGGCGATTGTCAGCGGCGCGGAGGAAATCCCGCCTGCCCGCGCCTCGCTTCCTTCCCGCCTGCTGGCGCGGTTCCTGGGCTGGTGCACCTACAGCGTCATCCGCGGCGTCCTGGGCCTCACCGGCTTCGACGCCCGCAACTGGCGCGACCGTGATCCCGACGAATCCCTCCCCCCGAAAATTCCATGAGAGAAGAAGGTTTGACACGGGACGGTCACGGATCGGGTGCTACAATAGCTGCCCTTTGCATCAGCCCCTTCCCCGGCGGCGACCCATGAGCGAAAACCAGCACGACAGCGACGGCTTGCAGGATCACCTGTTCGAGGTGGAAACCCTGCTCGCCTGGCTGAAACCGATCCGGGACGAGGGAGAGACCTCGCCGGAGCCGGACCCGGCGGAACAGGCGAATCACGACGCCTTGCAGCGGCGTCTGCGGGAAAAGCTGGAAGGCATGCATCCGGCCGATGTCGCCTACCTGCTCGAAGCTCTGCCGCCCGAAGACCGGCTTGTGGTCTGGGATCTGGTGGGCGCGGAACGGGACGGGGAAATCCTGCTCGAAGTCTCCGATGCCGTTCGGGAAACTCTGATTGAATCCATGGCGCGGCACGAACTCGTGGCCGCCGCCGAAACCCTCGATACCGACGAACTGGCCGATCTCGTCCCCGACTTGCCGCAGGAGGTCGTGGAGGATGTCTTCCAGGCTCTTTCCATCGAGGAACGCGAGCAGTTGCGGGCCGCCATGTCCTATCCGGAGGATACGGTGGGCGCGCTCATGGATTTCGACATGGTGACGGTGCGCGAGGAAGTCACGCTGGAAGTCGTGCTCCGTTACCTGCGTCGCTTCGACGAATTGCCGGAACATACGGACAAGATTTTCGTGGTCGACCGCGAGGCGCGCCTTTTGGGCATCCTTACTCTGGAAGACCTGCTCATCAACGCGCCGGACGCCGCCGTCGAGACGGTCATGAAGCGGGACGTGACGCGCTTCCACCCACAGGACAAGGCTGAGGAAGCGGCGCAGGCCTTTGAACGCTATGACCTCGTTTCCGCGCCGGTCGTGGATCACGAGGGGCGCGTGGAAGGCCGCCTCACGCTGGTGGCGGTGGTCGATTTCATCCGCGAGGAATCTGAGGCCGAGCAGCTCGCCCATGCCGGTCTGCGCGAGGAGGAAGACATCTTCGCCTCCGTCTGGGATTCCGTGAAAAACCGCTGGGCCTGGCTTGCGGTCAATCTCGTGACGGCCATCATCGCCTCAAGGGTGATCGGCCTTTTCGAGGGGGCCATCGAGAAACTCGTGGCCCTGGCCGCACTGATGCCCATCGTGGCGGGCATCGGCGGCAATTCCGGCAACCAGACGATCACCATGATCGTGCGCGCCATCGCCATGGGGCAGGTGAAACCCGATGCCACCAAGCGCCTCCTCAAGAAGGAACTGGGCGTCGCCCTCATCAACGGCCTCATCTGGGGCGGGCTTTTGGGCGTGCTGGCGGCTTGCCTGTACGGGAGCGTGTCGCTGGGTCTCGTCATGACTTCCGCCATGATCCTCAACCTGCTCCTGGCGGCTTCCGCCGGTGTCGGCATTCCCATGCTGCGCCAGCGCATGGGCGTAGACCCCGCCCTGGGCGGCTCGGTGCTGATTACCGCGCTCACCGATTCCGGCGGCTTCTTCATCTTCCTGGGGCTGGCAACGCTCTTCCTCCTGTAGCCTTTTCCTGATGAGCCTCTGGTTAAAACAATTGTCATTGCGAGCGAAGCGAAGCAATCCAAAGATATGCCATCCTGCCTTCATGTCTCCTGCTTGTGCGATTTCCTTGTTCTCGTACATACCGTTCCCCTCGCCCCCTGGGGGGGAGAGGGGGGGCCCGAAGGGCCGGGAGAGGGAGTTCTTTATGCGGAGCGAAGCGACGGTAACTTTTTTCACCGTTTCAGCTGGGAAAACGCCCAAGGAAAAATATGCGGCGCTTCGCGCCGGAAGGTGGACGCCCTCTCCTGTCGCTGCCGCGATACCCTCCCCCGCCAAGCGTGGGAGGGAAAGGCAAACGCTCGCATTCATTCCCTTGCTCCTTTCATCACTGCGAGCGAAGCGAAGCAATGACGATTGTTTTAATCGGAGCTTCCCTGACTTTTCCCGACTCCTCCCACCTTTTCCCAACGTTTCCCGACCATGCGTTTTCTCGTGACGGGCGCGAGCGGTTTCATCGGCGGACACCTGTGCCGCTATCTCCTTGATGCGGGCCATGTCGTGCGCGTAATCGCCCCGCCCGACGCGGAACAAGCGCCGGGAAGGAGCACACCCGGCAGGCTGGAATGCGCCTCGCCCCCGGACGCGCCCACAAAGCCAGACGCCTGGCGAGAAGCCTGCCAGGCGGTAGACGTGGTCTTCCACCTGGCGGGCCGCGCGCATCGCGGCGACTCGCGCCAGCCGGAAGCGCTGGCGGCATACCGGCGGGCAAACGTCGACCTGGTCGCGGCGGTGGCCGGGGCCGCTCATGCCGCAGGAGTCGGGCGCTTCGTGTTCGCAAGTTCCGTGACGGTCTATGGGGAAGCCTCGCCGCCCGGCGCGGCCTGGCGGGAAGATTCCCCCCTCGCTCCATCGCCACAGGATTTCTACACGCGCTCCAAGCAGGAAGCGGAAGCCCTTCTGCACACGCCGCCCTTTCGTGCCCTGGCGCCGGTGATTGTGCGCCTGCCGCTGGTCTACGGCCCCGGCGTGAAGGGAAACATGCGCGCCCTGTTGCGCCTTGTGGACAGCGGCCTGCCCCTGCCGCTTGCGGGCATCGAAAACCAGAGAAGCCTGGTCGGCATCGACAATCTCGCGCACTTCCTCACCCTGGCCGCCGCCTGCCCGCAAGCCGCCGGGGCAACCCTGCTGGTCTCTGACCGGGAAGATGTTTCCACGCCCGCGCTGATCCGCGCCATCGCCCAGGGATTGGGAAAGCAGGCGCGTCTCTTCCGGGCGACGGGCCTCCTGCGGCTGGCGAACGGCCTGCCCTGGGTGCAAAAACGCTACCGAAAGCTTGCCGGTGATTTCCGGATCGACCCTTCCCGCTCCTGCGATTTGTTACACTGGCGGCCCGAAACGCGCTTTGGCACGGGCGTCGCCCGGATGTGCGCGGAATATCGTCGGCAATCATCATGCGAATCAAACGGCTCTTCGACATCGTAGCCAGCATGGCGCTGATCCTCGCGCTGGCCTTGCCCATTGGCATGCTGGCGCTCTGCGTCCGGCTTTCCTCGCCCGGCCCGGCGTTCTACTGGTCGGAGCGGGTCGGGCGGGACAACCGCATTTTCCGCATGCCCAAGCTGCGCAGCATGCGGCAGGGCACACCCGCCCTCGCCACGCATCTGTTGACGGAGCCGGAGGCGCATCTTACGCCTTTCGGTTCCTTCCTCCGGCGGACGAGCCTGGACGAACTGCCGCAACTCTGGAGCATCCTGAAGGGCGACATGAGCCTGGTCGGGCCGCGTCCGGCGCTCTTCAACCAGGCGGATCTCATTGCCCTGCGGACGGAACGGGGCATCCACCGGCTGCCGCCGGGCCTGACCGGCTGGGCGCAGATCAATGGCCGCGATGAACTGCCCATCCCCGAAAAGGTGCGCCTGGACGCGGAATACCTCGCCCGCCGCTCCTTCCTCCTTGATCTTCGCATCCTGTGGCGTACCGCGCGCCGCGTTTTCTCCGGGCATGGAGTCTCCCACTAGATCATGCTGCGCCTTTTCCCCTCCCTCCTGCGTCGCGCCCGCCCCGGCCTGCTGCGCTTCGTGGCGTTCAGCTACGATCTTTGCGTGTTGGCGCTTGCCTGGGTACTGGCCTACAGCCTGCGCTTCAATTTCACCTGGACGCGGGAATTTCTCGGCCAGTGCCTGAGTGCCCTGCCGCTGATGCTGATCGTCCATGCTTCCGTCTACCAGGTCTTCGGGCTGTATCGTGGGCTGTGGCGCTACGCGAGTTCCCGGGATTTGCTGCGGATCGTGGGGGCGGTCTCGCTGGGCGCGCTTTTGACCGCCGTGCTCGTGTTCATGCTCTACACGTCCAACACCGGGCATGTGCCGCGCTCCGTGCTGGTGCTGCATCCCATGTTGCTGATCCTGTTCATGGGCGGCGGACGTTTTGCCTACCGCCTTGCCCGCGAATGGCGGCAGTACGGCCATCTGGACATGCAGGGCGAGCGGGTGCTCGTGATCGGCGCGGGCAGCGCCGGGGCGCGGCTGGTGCGGGAATTGCGGACTTCGCTGGATTGGCAGGTCGCGGCCTTCCTGGATGATGATCCGGGCAAGCGTGGCCGGGAAATCCACGGCATCAAGGTTCACGGGAGCATCCGCGAGGTGGGGCGGGTGGCCGCGGCGCTCGATCTCAAGCATGTGGTCATTGCCCTGCCCGGCGTGGCAAGCCGGGTGCGGCGGCGGGCGATGGAACTGGCGGTGGGCGCGGGCTTGAAAGTGCTGACCGTGCCCGCGCTTGAGGATATCCTCTCCGGGCGCATCACCGTCTCGCACCTGCGCCAGATCGATCTTGAGGATTTGCTGAAGCGGGAGGCGGTGCAACTCGACGAGAGCGGGCTTTCCGGCATGCTCTCGGAACGGGTGGTGCTCGTGACCGGCGCGGGCGGCTCCATCGGCTCCGAGCTTGTCCGCCAAATTGCCCATTTCCGGCCGCGGCGCATCGTGCTCTACGAACACGCCGAATTCGCGCTCTTCGAGATGAGCGAGACGTTTCGGCGCGAGTTTCCGGAAATCCCCGTGTGCGCCGTCGTCGGGGACGTGAAGGACGAGGCGCGGCTGGAGGGCGTCTTTGCGGCCCATCATCCCGACTATGTTTTCCACGCTGCCGCCTACAAGCATGTGCCGTTGATGGAAGACGAAAACGCCTGGGAAGCCGTGCGCAACAACGTGGGCGGCACCCGCGCCCTGGCGCTTGCCGCCGCGCGGCATGGCGTGCGGAAGATGGTGCTCATTTCCACGGACAAGGCGATCAATCCCACGAACGTCATGGGCTGCACCAAGCGGCTGGCCGAGATGCTCCTCTTCAGCCTTGCCGAGGGCAGCGGCAAGACCCGCTTTCTGGCCGTGCGTTTTGGCAACGTGCTTGGCTCGAACGGCTCGGTGATCCCGACTTTCCAGCGGCAAATCGCGCAGGGCGGCCCGGTGACGGTCACGCATCCGGACATCACCCGCTATTTCATGCTGATTCCCGAGGCGGCGCAGCTTGTGTTGCAGGCGGCGCTCATGGGCGAGGGCGGCGAAATCTTCCTGCTCGATATGGGCGAACCCATCCGGATCATGGACCTCGCCCGCGACATGATCCTCCTTTCCGGACACACGGAAGCGGAAATCCCCATCCAGATCACCGGCCTTCGGCCCGGCGAGAAGCTCTACGAGGAACTGCTCGCGGACGATGAAACCTCGCTCCCCACGCCACACGCCAAGCTGCGCATCGCCAAGGCCGCCCCGCCCCTGCCCGCGCAATGGCGTCAGGAACTGGAAACCTGGCTCGCCCAGCCCCGCCCCCAAAACATCAAGGCCGAACTCAAGAAACGAGTGCCAGAATACCAGCCGGGGAGTTTTTGAGCGTGTAAGAGTGTCGTGGGACGGGATGCCGTTTTGCAAGGACAAATATTACCGCAAGATATGCTCCTTGCCGCAGCAGGAATCTTCCATCGCCTGCATGCCCCTTGTTTTTCTGATGCCTGTTGTTCCTGCATCAAAAAATATGTGTTGTGGACTTGCAAATCAATCGTCCTGCATTTAGGATCATGCCGTCGATGCCGTGGCGTTCATTCGAGAAATGGCACGATCTTCCCCAACGACCGGCAAAATCCGATGAAATCCAGAAAAATCCTGTGGCTGTTCGCCTTGCTTTTGAGCGCGTGCGGCACGTTTCCCCTGCATGAGCGCGATGCCGTGGTCTCGCATCTGAATGCTTCAACTGTTCCTCCCGCTCCTTCTCCCGCCCCCACCCCCGCCGAAGCATCCATTCCACCAGAAGGGCCTGTGCCAGAAAGTGCCGCAGCGGATGCCCGGACGGAAACCTTCAGCATCACGGTGCACAATGTACCGGTCCGCGACCTGCTTTTCGTTCTTGCACGGGAAGCCGAACTGGATCTCGACATTCATCCAGACATCCACGGTGAAATCTCCCTGAATGCGATCCGCCAGCCGCTTTCCCGGCTTTTTTCCCGCATTGCTCGCCAAGCCGGAGTGCGTTTCGAGCGCGAGGGCGACCACTATATCGCGCTGCCGGATAGTCCATTCTTGACGCATTACCAGATCGACTACGTCAATCTCAATCGCTTCACGAGCGGCGCCGTGGCGACAAATACCCAGATCACCACGCAGGCCGACAGTACCGCTGGCGCCAGTTCTCCCATGGGAAACGGCAATGTTTCCAGTACCCGGGTGGAAAACGTTTCCCGTAATTTGTTCTGGGAATCGCTGGAGATGAACATTCAGGATCTTCTGGATGAAAACGGTACGGAAAATGTGGTCGAGAGCAGCAGCGCCGGGCCACGCGCCTTGCGACATCGGGCATCCGTCGTCGTCAATTCCGAGAGCGGTGTGTTGACCGTGCGGGCTACGGCGCGCCAGCATGCGCGGGTGCGGGAATTCATCCGCAAGGTGGAAAATGCTGCCCGGCGTCAGGTGATGATCGAAACCACCATCGTCGAAATCGAATTGAGCGACGAATACCAACAAGGCATCGAATGGAGTCGCGTTTGGGCGGAAGGGGCGAAAAGCTTGCAGGTGAAGCCGCCTACTGCTATCAACGGTTCCCAGGCAGCAACCACGCCTTTTGTTCTCGAATTCGCCAATCAGGGGAATCCCCTGTCGGCCACCCTGAGCCTGCTCAAGTCCTTCGGAGTCATGAAAGTGCTCTCCAGCCCGCGACTCTCCGTGCTCAACAACCAGACGGCGCTCCTGAAGGTGGTGGAAAATGTGGTGTATTTCAATATCAAGGCGGATGTCACGCCGGGGAATTCCAACACCAATCCGCTCGTGGCCTATACCACGACGCCGCAAACGGTTTCTGTTGGCCTCGTGATGACGGTAACGCCACAGATCAGCGACCGGGATAGCGTCATCCTGAACGTCCGCCCGACCATTTCCAGCATTTCCGGCATGATCAAGGATCCAAACCCGGATATCCCGAGCAGCCTTGCCAATGAAATTCCGCAGATTCGCACGCGCGAGATCGAGTCCATCCTGCGCGTGGAAAGCGGGGAAATCGCCGTTCTGGGCGGCCTTATGGAAGATCGTGTCGATACCCGTTCCGGACGAGTGCCAATCCTGGGCGACCTGCCATTCGCGGGCGAATTGTTTACGGCGAGAAACAACGCTGTCCGCAAATCCGAACTGGTGATTTTCCTGCGCCCGGTGGTCATCCGCGATCCCGGTCTTGATGGAGATTTCTCGTCCCTGAAAGCGCATCTGCCTGGCGACGATTATTTCCGGCTTCCGGGACAAGCAACGCATCCCCTGGATGCATTGCTTGTCCCGGATTCGGAAAAGGGGCGGTTCTGAGGCGCTTCCTGACTTTCAGCGCGGGGATGTCCGACGGCGGTCGTTCTTGCGGCGGTCAGTGTTGCTGCGCCGGTCGCCATTCTTCCGCCGCTCCAGATGGCTGGGATAGTTGCTGGCGGAAACCGGATCCTGCCGTCGATCGGTGTTGCCGACCGCGCGCCGGTCGTTTTTTCGGCGTTCGACGATTCCGGGCGGCATCTGCCCCGGAAAGGACATCCGCGAGGGCCTTGCGCCCGCCGCGCTTTGCGGAATCTTCCGGTCCCGCCGCTCGTCATCCAAAATGCGCAGGAGATTGTCCAGCACACGTTCCAGGATGTGGACGCCCTGTTCGAGATCGGTTTCGTCAACCTCCGTCAGGATGGCTTCGCGCAACGCGGTGACTCCGGCCGAGATTTCCTCGAACAGCGAGAAACCGGAGGGCGTGATCACGATGTGGTTTTGGCGGCGATCCTGGGGATCGGGCTGACGCCGCAGCAAGTCGCGTTTTTCCATGCGATCCAGAAGGCGCACCAGACGCGAGGTCTCGATCCCCAGCCGGGAGGCCAGCATGTATTGATTGTAACGGGTGTCTCCGCGATACAGAAGCCACAGGATTTCCCAACTCGACATGTTCATGTCCCAGAGGCGCATGTGCGCGTCCATCCGCAGACGCCACAAGGATGCGGCACGATAAAGGAGGGTTGCGAAATCGGATTGCTTTTGTTGCATGATTATTCTTCTTGTTGCTAGGTGCTAGGTTTGTGACTGGGTGATTCTGTTGCTGAATCATTGAATGCACCCAACTGTTTCACTAACATTACATCCCCCCGGCGCGAAACCCGTTATTTTCCAGGATAAACGGCGCAATGAAGAAGATAAACGGAAAAGCGAGCGGTTCAGGCAAGCAGGATTGCCAGGAAGGCTTCCGCGCCGCCTTCGGGATGATTGCGAAATCCAGCCTCACCGCCATGCAAACGCGCCGCTTCCCGCGCAAAGGGAAGGCCCAGCCCCGTGCCCTTGCCGCCAGTCCGGGGACGCGGCAGCGAATAGAAACGCTCGAAGAGTTGCCGAAGCGCGTATTCCGGCGCGCCTTCGCCTTGGTCACGCACCTTGAGCACGGCCTTGCCGGAATCCTGCGCGAGGGAAAGGTGGATTTTGCCGTGTTCGGGCGAAAAGTCAATGGCGTTTTCCAGCAGGTTGTCGATGGCCTGCCCGAGCAGAAAGGCGTCGCCCAGACAGGGAAACGCGCCTTCGGCCTCAATCCGGGTGGAGAGATGGCGCGACGCGAGTGTTGGCTGACAGGAGGCGAGGCGTTGGCGGACAAGATCGCCCAAATCGAAGGCCCGGCAATCCTCCGGGCTTTGCAGTTGTTCGACGCGAGCGAGTTGCAGCATGCGCTCGATGGTGTGTTGCAGGCGCGCGGACTGTGCCCGGATCAAAGCCGTGAACCGCTGGCGTTCGGCTTCCGGGAGCGGCGCTTCCAGAAGTTCGACGGCGGAAAGAATGGCAGTGAGCGGGCTTTTCATTTCGTGGGTAAGATTCTGGATGTATTTTTCCACATATTGTTTGCCCTCCAGTTGTTCGCGCATCATGGCAAGCGCCCGGGCCAGTTCGGAGAACTGGCGTCCGCCGCCCATTGGCGGCTCGGCTTTTTGCCCGGCGCTCACGGCGCGCGCGTAGCGAATGAGGTTGAGGATCGACCAGGAAAGCCAGGCAGAAAAACCAAGGCCGATCAGGGCGGAGACAAGCAGCATGATCGTGCCGCGGTCGATGAGCCGCCTTGTCGTGCGCCGAACATAAGGGTTCAGGGTTCGCGTCGGCTTTGCGAGGGAAAGGACGCCAATCAGCTTGCCTTCCCAGAAGACTGGCGCGGCAATGTACATGAAGGAAGTCCGGGGATCATCCGGATCGTCGCGTGAAGTCCGCGCCCCGTATTCGCCGCGCAGGACGCTGGCGATATCCTTCCAGCGCGAAAAATCGGCGCCCAGCATCTGGCCTTCCGAATCATAAACCACCTTCCCTTGGGCATCGGTAATGTAAACCCGGAAATCGAGTTGCTCCTTCTTGATTCCGAAGATATCGGCAGCGGGTTCCCGCTGTCGCGCTGCCCGCAGCGCGGCGGCAAAGTCGCCGCTGTTGATGCGCCGGTGCGCGAGATCGGGCGCCGCCAGTTCTGCGAGCAGGTGGGAAGCATCGACGAGTGTTTCTTCCGTGGCTTGCCGCAGGCCGGGTTCGACTTCTTCCGTGAAGACTTCCAGCACGAACCAGGCGGCAAGACCAAGCACCAGGAAATAGCCAAGGAAGAGGCGCACGGGAACGTTCATGGGTTGATGCTGTAACCCAGGCCGCGATGGGTAACGATAGGGTCATAGCCGGGCCGAGCGAGGCGCAGCTTGGCGCGCAGGGTTTTGATGTGCGTATCCACGGTGCGATCTTCCGTTTCTTCCGCGTCCTTCCAGATCTTTTCCATGAGCGTGGCGCGTGAAAACACCCATCCGGGATGTTCAAGCAGGCAGGCCAGGAGCAGGTATTCGTAGCGCGTGAGGTTGAGCCATTGCCCGGCGAGGGCGATGCGCAGACCCGCGTGGTCGACGTGGAAGGGCGTCTCCGGCTCCGAAGCGGAATCCGCCGTTTCCGGCCGGGCGGATTGCGCGGCGTGAAGATGTGTGACGCGCCGCAGGATGGCGCGTACGCGGGAGAGCAATTCTCGCGGGCTGAAGGGTTTGGTAACGTAGTCATCCGCGCCCAGTTCCAGCCCGACGATCCGGTCTACTTCTTCGGCGCGCGCGGTGAGAAAGATCACCGGGACGCCGGAATGACGACGCAGTTCGCGGCAGACATCGAAGCCGCTCATGTCTGGCAGGCCCACATCCAGGATAATCAGGGCGTAATCCTTGCGCCGCGCCATTGCCACGGCCTCCTGCCCCAAGGCGCAACGGTCGCAGGAAAAGCCGTCGGCGGAAAAGGCATAGACAAGGGTATCGGCAATCGCCGCTTCGTCATCGACAATCAAAATCTCCATCCCGCAATGGTATGCGCTTTGAGGATTCCTGTAAAACGGGGAGAGCAGGGCCATCGCATAACCAGCCGCCCTCTCCATCCCACGGGGGAGCAGGATGCTCCCCCCCACTTTGTTGGACACGCCGCGCGTTTGGGCAGATACGTCCCGCGTTGGGGCAGACGCACTCCGCGTTGGGGCAGACACGTCCTGTGTCGCTGCCCGGCGTAAACCCGGTGGATGTCGCGTCCCCTGACCCGCATCGCAGCGATTACGGCTTTCGCGTCTACTGAAGAGAGCGGCGAAGAGAGCGGCAAGACGATCTATTTTTGCGTGCGCTACGAAAACGCCAAAGGCGAGCCGGGGCCGTGGGGGCCAATCTTTTCGGCGGTGATTCCGTGAGGCGCCCACCCCAACCCTCGCCCGCTTGGCGGGCGAGGGTGGCGCAAAGCGCCGCTAACTTCCTCCAACCTTTCCGCAACAGAACCGCCCAAGGAAAAATATGCGGCGCTTCGCGCCGGAGGATGCGCACCCTCACTCGCCCCTGCCGGGGCACTCTCCCCCGCCAGGCGGGGGAGAGAGAATCACTCCGACCCCGCTTGAATAGCCGAAAGAACGGACTGCTTCGCTTTGCTCTGATCGAATGCCAAGTAGTAGTGCTGGTAGGTCCAGGTGTGCAGGGCTTCCTCGAAGACCTGGCGCGCCTGGTATATCTGCAACTCCGGCGCGGTCATCTTCTCCATCACCGCAAGCCCGACATTGCGCATGGCAAGG
>JAISLJ010000177.1 GCA_031290955.1 Zoogloeaceae bacterium
TGGATTTCCTCCTCGCGCTGGCCTTGGCCTTCGTGTTGCTGGGCGTTTTGTTCCTTGCCAGCAGTCAGCTTGTTCTGCTGGAATCCTGGAAAAGCCCGCTGGCGTTGCTGTATGGGCTGACCATCGGTTTTGGGTTTCTTTTCGCCTGGCGTTTCCTGAAAGCCCTGCGGCAGGAAAGCTGGGAGACGGCCTGGATCGCTGCCCTCCTCTTTGCCGCCGCCGTCGGCTTCCTGACCGCCGCCCTTGCGCCGCGCCTGCCGCTCTGGCTGGGCGAGGAACGGCGGGAAACCTTCGCCCTCCAGGAGGCGAACCGGCGGTATCCCGAACAGCAAACCTGGCACGCCGCGCAGGACAAAGGCAGCCTTCTTCCGCGCTCGTTCCGGTACAAGCTCCCGAAAGAACATCCCCGCCCCGAACCCGGCGCAAAGAGGGAATTCACCCTGCGCTGCTTCCTTGGTCTTTGCGCCATGTCGCAGGGCGAACTCAAGCCTTTATGGGAGCAGGAATCAGAGGACAGGGATCGGGGATCAGGAAACAGAAAAAGCGGGGAGGGTGCCTTTCCCTCCGAAGCAACCGGCAATCCGCCTGCCGACGCAACGCGAAAGGAATGACGGCATATGGAAAGCCACATGAACACCGGACTTTCTCCTGCCGCCGCGGCGGACGAAGCTTGGCGCTTCATCCTCAACGCGGAGACGCGCAAGCGGCTCTGCTTGAATGACGACACGCTGGGCGTCTGCCAAGGCGTCTCTTCTCCCGAACTCGCCTTTACCTTGCGCCTCCCCGCAAAAGCGCGGACGTACCGGATTCCGGAGCGTAAAACCTTCACCCTCTATCGCGGCCCCTTCGGGCTTGCCGCCATGGAGCAAGCGGAATACCGCGCCCTTTCCCGCGCCGAAGCCCAATAACAACGCATGACAAGGCATGGAAACATGGAAAAGGCCATTGCAGATTCCGATGTTCTGGCGGGGAAAACGATCGTCGTAACCCGTCCGGCGGCGCAGGCCGGGGCGCTGGCGGCGGGCATCCGGGCGCATGGCGGTCTTCCCTTCCTGTTTCCGCTCCTGGAAATCCACGCGCTGGAAGATGCCGCGCCGCTTGCGGCCATTGCCGCGACGCTGGCGGATTTCGCCATCGCCGTGTTCATCAGTGTGAACGCGGCGCGTCATGCCTTGCCGCATCTTCCGGCGCGCGCTTGGCCTGCGGGCACGCGGGCGCTTGCGGTCGGCAGCGGCACGGCCCGCGCCCTTGCGGAAGCCGGGATCGCCGCCGCCACGCCGCAACAGGGCTTCGATTCCGAAGGGCTGCTCACCTTGCCCTGCCTTGCGCCACAGGAAATCGCGGGAAAGCGCGTCCTCCTGTTCCGGGGCAATGGCGGACGGGAACTCCTGCAAGAGACGCTCACGCGGCGCGGCGCACAGGTGACGAGCGCCGTCTGCTACCGCCGCGGCCCGCCCACGACGGGCGTCGATGCGTTTTTACAACAAGTGCGGGCAGGCGCGTTGTCGGCATTGATCCTGTCGAGCAGCGAGGCGCTGGGCCATCTGCTTGCCCTGGACGATGCCCGCCCTTTCCAGACGGAAATCCGGGCATTGCCCCTGTTTACGCCGCATCCACGCATTGCCGCGAAGGCGGAGGCCGCCGGTTTCCAGCAGGTGATCCGCACCGCGCCGCTGGACGAAGGCGTGCTTGCCGGACTGTGCGCTTATAATTGGCCACTTTGCCGCAAATGTCGCAATCCACGCCTGTGACCGGGCGGCATGGAAAGGAACGCTCCCTTCCATGCCGGATCGTCCCCTCGAAAGAGGAAGGCCCCAAACCGAAACCTGCTTGCAGATGAACGATATCGAGATCGTCCCCCAGACACCGCGCCCGCGCCGCTTCTTCCGGCCCTCGCTTTGGCTGTGGCTCGCGCTCCTCCTGCTCCCCCTGTTGGGCTGGCAGTGGTGGGCAGCCCGGGTGAAGCTCGCGGAGGCGCGCAATGAACTTGTCCAGCATCTGGCCGAGAACAACCGCAAGGCGCGGGAAATCCAGCTTTTGCTCGACAAATCCATCGAGGAAACCCGCATCCTGCAAGGCAAGGTCGGCGCGCTGGAAGCGAAGGTCGATGAATTTCAGGGGCAGGCCGACGCCCTGCGCAGTCTCTATCAGGAAGCCGCCGCCAGCCATGATGACGTGCTGATCGCCGAAGTGGAACAAAACCTCAACATCGCCGTGCAGCAGTTGCAGCTTTCCGGCAACGCGCAGGCGGCCACCGTGGCGCTGGCGGCCGCCGACGAACGCCTCGCCCGCCAGGGAAGCCTCCAGTTCCTGCCCCTGCGCCGGACGCTCGCGCGCGATCTGGAACGCCTGCGCGCCACGCCATCCGTGGATGTGCCGGGGATGAACCTGCGCCTTGAATACCTGATTACGCGGGTCGACAAACTGCCGCTCATCCTCGCTTTTTCCGCGCCGCCGCCACAAACGTCGCCCCCGGTCGCAGAGCCTGATGCCGCGCCCTGGTGGCGGCGGCTCCTGCGGGAAAGCTGGCGGGAAATCCGCGGCATGGTGCGCATCCAGCGCTTTGATCGCCCGGACCCTGTGCTCCTGACGCCGAACCAGACCCTGATCCTGCGCGAGAACATCAAGCTGCGCCTCCTGAACGCGCGCCTGGCGCTCCTCTCCCGCGACCAGTGGACTTTCCGCAATGAACTGGAGGCGGCGCGCCTCTGGATCGGGCAGTATTTCGAGGCCGGGGACAAATCGGTCGCCGCCACCTTGCAAACCCTGCAACAACTCGCCGCCACCGGGATCGTGGTGGAATTCCCCTCCCTGAACGACAGCCTTGCCGCCTTGCAAACCCTGAAGGCCGGAAAGGAAAGACGCTGACCCATGCGCAGCCTCCTCTGGTTCCTCGGCTCCTGTCTGCTCGCGGTGGTGATCGCCATCGGCGTGCGTTACAACAACGGCCTTGTTCTCGTGGTGCTGCCGCCCTGGCGGGTGGATTTCAGCCTCAATTTCTTCATCGCCGCGCTGCTTTTGGCTTGGGTGTTCGCCTATTTCCTCCTCCGGAGCATTCTCTTTTCCCTGGGCCTGCCAGCCCGCGCCCGCGCCTACCGCGCCGCCCGCCAGCGCGAGGACGCGACGCGGATGCTGGAAGACGCGATTCGTCTGCTCTTCGAGGGGCGCTACGGCCAGGCCCTGCGACGGGCAGAGGGCGTCTGGGAGAAGGATCACGCCTGCGGCACGGCGGCGCTCATCGCGGCGCGCGCGGCGCAGCGCCTGCGCGAGTACGAGAAGGTCGCCCTCTGGCTGGAGCGGGCGGGCACGTTTGCGCCAATGGAAAAATTCGCGGAAAAGCCTGCGGAAAAATCAGCAGAGCCTGCGGCGAAGGCCGATCCGGAAACCCGGGCCGCCGCCCTGATGATCGGCGCGGAGAGCGCCGTGGAACAGGGCGAATACGAAAGAGCGCTCCTGCTCCTTGCGGAATTGCAGCGCCTGCATGGTCGCCACATCGCCGCCCTGCGCCTTGAACTGCGGGCGCGCCAGCAGACCGGGGATGCCGAAGGCGTGTTGAAGCTCGTGCGGCAACTGGAAAAGCGGGGCGGCCTGCCGCCCGAGGTCGCGCGCGCCATCCGCGCCAAGGCGCATACGGATGCCGTGCGTCGCCAAAAGGATGACGCCGGGGCGCTTCTCGATTATTACCGTCATCTGCGGCGCGAGGAACAAAGCCCGCGCCTCGCGCTCGCCGTTGCCGAGAACCTGCATGCGCAAGGCGAGGATGACAAGGCCGCGAGCCTGATCGAGGCGGCGCTCGCCGAACACGAATGGTTGCCGGAACTGGCGGCACTCTACGGCGAACTGGATGCCGCAGACGGCAGCCGGACGCTGCTGGCCCGCATTGCCCGGGCGGACGCCTGGCTCGAACAGCATCCGGAGGATAGCCGCCTGCTGCTCGCCCTGGGCCGCATCTGCGAGCGCCAGCAGCTTTGGGGCAAGGCGAAGCGTTACCTGGAAGCCTCGCTCGCGCTCGATCCCGACCGCGAAACCTGCCTGGCGCTGGCCCACCTGCTGGACCGGCTGGGCGAGACGGAAGCCGCCAACCGCTATTTCCGCAAGGCGGCGGAAACCGGCGCGCGCCTGCCCCGGAAGAAACCGGCAGACGGATCGCCGCCATGATCGCCGCCATGCCCGCCACGAGCGGATGACCATCCACACAAAAGGAAAAACTGGAGAGACCCATGCAAATCGACATGCGCAAAATCTACAATTTCTATCCACTGGAACCCGCGCCCTCGCCCGATGACCTGCCCACCGGCGGCGACATCTATTATGAATGCCTGGAATGTTCAGGCGTGGTGAGTTCCGTGCCGCGGATCAAATCGGCCTGCGCCTGCGGCAACCTGAGCGGCAGCGGCGGCAAGATCGAGGTGCGGGACCCACTCAAGGTGCGCGTGGTGCGCGGCAAGCTGAAATGAAACCCACGCCCGCGGCACAACCGATGACGCGCTCCCTGCACGAAGAAATCCAGGCCAGCCCCCGCTATCACCAGTTGCGCAAGACGCGCCAGGCATTCGCCCGACCCTTGGCGCTGCTGGCGGCGATGGTCGCCTTCGCGCACATGACGATCCTCGTCTACTACCGCGCCTTCCTCCTCCTGCCGCTGCCCGGCGGCCTCACGGTGGGGATGCTCATGGGCCTTGCCTTTCCGCTGTTCATCGCCCTGCTCGGGCGTGCGCTTCTCCGGCATGGTCACGCCTGCGACGCGCAACTGGCCGCGCTCCTCCAGGAACTTCGGCGGCTTCCCCGCTGATTCGCCAGCACGTTGGCGCGCATGGATCACGAAGTCATCACCACTATCTTCATCGTCTCCCTCCTCTTCGCGCTGGGCATCGCCCGGCTTGCCGGGGAAAGGAATCGCGCCCATGCCCGCTTCCACAACATGGGCGGCGGCATCACCGGCTTCCAGAACGGCCTCGCCATGTCCGGCGTCTCGCTGTGCGCCGCCGCCTTCTTGGGCATTCCCGCGCTTTTTCTGCGCGCGGGCTACGATGGCCTCCTTTACCTGATTGGCTTCCTGGCGGGCTGGCCCATCCTCGCCTTCCTCCTGGCGGAGCGTCTCCGGAACCTGGGCCGTTTCACCCTTGCCGATGTTGTCGCCAGCCGCCTGCGCCGCGCCGCCGTGCGCAACGCCGCGGCCCTCGCCACGCTGGTGGTCACCCTTGTCTTCCTGGCCGCGCAACTGGCGGGCGTGGGGCAGGTCATCCGGCTCCTGTTCGGGCTGGAATACTGGATGGCGCTCCTGGTGACGGGCGCGGCGATGATGTTCTACGTCCGGAAAAACGGCATGGTGGCCACGGCCTGGATCGAGATCGTCAATGCCGTCCTCCTGCTCCTTGGCGCGCTTGCGCTCGCGCTGCTCACGCTCTGGGCGTTCTGGGCCGCCGACGACTTGCCCGCAAGCGATTCCGCCCACCTGCTGGCCGCGCGCGACGCCTTTTCCATCTTCCCGGAGGATCCCCTTTCCCCCCTTTCCATGCTCTCCCTGGGCCTTGCCTTCCTGTTTGGTCTTTCGGGCCTGCCGCATGTCCTGATGCGTCTGTTCACCGTTCAGGAAGCGCGGGAAGCGCGGCGCGCGGCGGCTTGGGCAATGCTCTGGAACAGCGGCTTCTATGCCTTGTGCGCCATTTTTTCCCTGGGCGTTCTCGTCTTCGTGCCGCAGGCCGCCGTCTTCCATGATGCCGAAGGGCAACTGCGCGCCGGCGAAAATGCCGCCTCCCTGTACCTCGCGCAGCTTCTGGGCGGCGATGTCTTCATGGGCTACGCCGCGACCGCGGCCTTCCTCGCGGCACTCGGGGCAACCGCAGGTTTGATGCGCGCAGGCGCGGCGGCGGTCTCGCACGATCTCTACGCCATGAACATCAGGAAGGGACGCCTGGATGCGCAAAGCGAATTCAATGTGGCGCAGAGAGCGAGCCTTGCCCTAGGCGTTGCCGCCATCCTGCTGGCGCTTCTCGCGGAAGACCTGAACCTTGCCGTCATGGTGGGGCTGGCGCTTTCCATTGCCGCTTCCAGCACCTTCCCGATGCTCATTCTTTCGATCTTCTGGAAGAACTGCACCGCGCGCGGCGCGGCGGTTGGCGGCCATGCCGGACTCTGCGCCGCCGTCCTGCTCATCATCCTCTCGCAACCCGTGTGGGTGGAGATGCTGGGCCATGAAACCGCCATTTTCCCGTATGCATCCCCCACGCTCTTTTCCATGAGCGCGGCCTTCTTCCTGATCTGGCTTTTTTCCGTCACCGACAAAAGCGCCGCCGCCCAAACAGAACGCCAAGCCTTCCCCGCCCACCAAACCCGCGCCGAAACCGGCCTGGGCTAAGAGCCGAGAATGTTGGTGCCGCCCTTGTATCTTCCCCTTGCAGGCCGAAGCGGATAGATTCCACCCGTTTGACTGGCCCGGCTGGATAGTTCGTTGCACCCTTGGAACAGAGATGATTCCGTGAGAGAGCCAAGAGCGTCCAGCCGGTTTTTCACCTTGTATCTTCCCCTTGCAGGCCGAAACGGATAGATTCCACCCGTTTGACCGGCCCGGCTGGATAGTTCGTTGCGCCCTTGGAACAGAGATGATTCCGTGAGAGAGCCAGGAGCGT
>JAISLJ010000178.1 GCA_031290955.1 Zoogloeaceae bacterium
GACGCTCCTGGCTCTCTCACGGAATCATCTCTGTTCCAAGGGCGCAACGAACTATCCAGCCGGGCCGGTCAAACGGGTGGAATCTATCCGCTTCGGCCTGCAAGGGGAAGATACAAGGGTTTCTCTTCCCCGTTCCTGCCATCCGTCCCCCGAAGCCGTTATACTTGTTCGCTCTGATCCCCGTGAACAAAAACCGCATGAAAGCCGTCATTCTGGCCGGGGGCTTGGGAACCCGCATCAGCGAGGAATCCCATCTCCGGCCCAAGCCCATGATCGAGATTGGCGGAAGACCCATTCTCTGGCATATCCTCAAGATTTATTCCGGCCACGGCATTCATGATTTTATCATTTGTCTTGGCTACAAGGGCTATGTCGTCAAGGAATATTTCGCCAATTATTTCCTGCACACTTCCGACGTAACCTTCGATCTGGCCGACAATTCGATGGAAGTACACAAGCGCCACGCGGAACCCTGGCGGGTCACGCTCGTGGATACCGGCGAGGATACCCAGACCGGCGGGCGGCTGCGGCGCGTCCGCGATTATCTTGCCCCGGACGAAGCGTTCTGCTTCACCTACGGCGATGGTCTGGGCAACATCGACATCAGCGCGAGCATTCGCTTTCACCGGGCGCAGGGCCGCCTGGCCACCGTGACCGCCGCCATGCCGCCAGGCCGCTTCGGCGCGCTGAAGCTCGAAGGCGAGACCGTGATCCGCTTCGACGAAAAACCGGCAGGCAGTGAAGGCTTCATCAATGCCGGTTTTTTCGTGCTTTCGCCCAAGGTCATCGACCGGATCGAGAATGACCAGAGCGCCTGGGAAGGCCGCCCCTTGGAAACGCTGGCGGCGGAACGTCAACTTTCCGTCTGGCGGCACGAGGGTTTCTGGCAGCCGATGGATACCCTGCGCGACAAGAACCACCTGGAACAGCTCTGGCAATCACGGCAAGCGCCCTGGAAAAACTGGTGAGCCGCGGCATGGTTCCGGCCTTTGCTCCTTGAAGCTTACAGCGACTTCAGGAACTCGATCAGGGATTGGCGCTCGGGCGCGGGAAGGCGGCGGAAGGATTCCCTGGCCGGGGCAGCTTCGCCATCGTGCCAGAGGATTGCTTCCTGGAAATTGCGGGCGCGACCATCGTGCAGCAAGGTAGCGTGCCCATTCACCGTCTCCACGAGGCCGATGCCCCAGAGCGGCGGAGTGCGCCATTCGCGGCCATCGGCCTCGAAATCCGGACGACCATCGGCAAGTCCCTGGCCCATGTCATGCAACAGGAGATCGGTGTAAGGGTGGATCGTCTGTTCGGCAAGGGCAGGATAGGCGGGGAAGGCGCCCGTCCGCAGCGTGGGCCGGTGACAGCTTGCGCAGCCCAGGGCCGTGAAGAGCGCCCGGCCCCGGCGGATCTCCCGCGAGGTTCCGGGGCGCGCTTCGGGAACGGCAAGAACATAGTGATACAGGGTCATGTCGTCAAGGTCGCGGCGCGGGAGTTCCGGATGCGTTTCCTTGTGCGCGGCACAGGCGCGCTGGGCAGGCGGGCAGTTGGGCGCGGGCGAAAGGTCGCTGGTGATGCCCATGTCCCCGGCCAGCGCGCCCGCAATCTGCTGGCGCAGCGTGGGTTGGTTGGCCTTGAGGCCGAAGCGGCCCAGCACATGGCGTTGCCGGGCAACATCCCAAACCCGGTTGGGCCTGCCGCTGACGCCCTTTTTTTCCGCCTTCTGCTCCTGGGCGATGGCGAGGAGCGCGGCTTCGGGCACGGCTTCCAGCAAGCCCAGTCCGTGAATGGGCGGCGCGATGCGCGCCGAAGTCATGGTCTCCGGATGCAGGGGGCCGTAGGCGAGATGCCGGAAGCGCACCAGCGGCCAGCGCAGTTCCACTTCCTCGCCACCGGCAAGGCGTTCGCGGCGCGTGCGCCATTCGAGGAAAGCCTCGCCCTCACCGGGAACGCCGGGGATGCCGAACTCATTCAACTGGTCGCCATAGACGGGTTCCGGCTTCGGGCCGCCGACGGCATCCGTGCCGGGAATCGAGAGACGCACCAGCATGGAATTCATGGCCATTTCCGCCGTGGCAGGCGGCTGGCCCCGACCATTGCGAGGATGACAGGAGATGCAGGCGGGGCGGTTGTAGGTCGGCCCCAGCCCGGCGATGCGCGGGTCAAGCGAAGGGGAGATCACCCAGGTCTGGCGCACGAGACCGCGCCCGGCGCGCACCCGCTCCCACAGTTCTTCCGGAATCAGCCGCCAGGGAATCTGCGTGTAGGCGTCGCGGTCGGATTGGGCCGTGGTAAAAGCGCCACCCGCCGGTGTGGCCCCCGATTGGCCCAGGAGCGGCGCGGCAAACGGCAGGGAGGCGAGCAAAACAACAAGAAGGCGGCGGAAAACCGCCCCGGAATGCCGCGCCCGTTCGGGCGCAACGGCGCAAAAACGCGAAAGATTACGCATGGTCATGGTGAACTTCCTTTCTGGTCAATGGAACTTTCATGGGAGTCTCTGATTGCGAGGCGCGTAGCGACGGCAATCCACTTCCACTGTTCGGCGCGAACACGCCCACATCCTCACCCTCGCCCTCGCCCGCTTGGCGGGAGAGGGTGGCCCGAAGGGCCGGGTGAGGGCGTTCTTCCTTGCGGAGCGCAGCGACGCTCATTTCTTCCACCCTTTCCGCAACAGAAGCACCCAGAGAAATACATGCGGCGCTTCGCGCCGGAGGGTGTGCTCCCTTGTATCTTCCCCTTGCAGGCCGAAACGGATAGATTCCACCCGTTTGACCGGCCCGGCTGGATAGTTCGTTGCGCCCTTGGAACAGA
>JAISLJ010000179.1 GCA_031290955.1 Zoogloeaceae bacterium
GCGTCGGCGTTTGCGCAAGGCGGTTTTGTGGGGCCGTCGACGCCGCCCGCCGCCAGCACGGTGGCCGACGCCCGGACGCTTCCTGATGATGCGCGGGTGGTATTGCAAGGCCATATCACACGCGCTTTGGGCGACGAGAAATATCTGTTTAGCGACAAGACCGGGGAGATTGTCGTCGAGATCGACGATAAACTCTGGCGCGGTCAGCGGGTCGAAGTCAAGGATACCGTTGAGATTCGCGGCGAAGTTGATCGGGATTGGGCGGTTTCCGTCGAAATCGAGGCCGACACCCTCACGAAGCTGTAATGCGCCAGCATTGAAGTGGAGGATTTTCATACTTACTATATTAGCGGCATGGGCGTGTGGGTACATAACGCTGATTGCAAAATATTGCAATGTTGATTCGATTGGTGCAATGACTGCCGATACCGCCCTAAAGGCGCTGGAACAGTGTCTGTATGAAACCTTGAAAAACCGCCCCCGGCAGCTTGCCTGGGGCGATTTGCCGCGCATGCAGGCGAGTCTGGCAGCGGTGCGCGCGCGCTTCGGAGGACGTTCCAGCCTAACGCGCGCGCAGCGCATCGCCCAGAGCCTGATGGCGTTTCGTCTTCAGGGAAAAAAGGCGCAATTCCTCACCCTCAAATACGCCTGTGCCGGATTGACGCAGCCCATGGCCGGGGATTCCCGCGTACTGCTGGAAGACGAAGCCCTGCTGCAAACCCTGTTGCAGGCAATCGATGCCCTGCGTCCCGATCCGCGCCGCTTCCAGGCCTGCCGCCAGGCACTGCGCGACGCCTGCCAGCAAGCCATGCGGGAAGCAGGCATACAGGGTTGCCATCCGCAGTACCGTAACTTGCAGCGTTTGCAACGTTTCCTGCAAATGATTTGACACGAACCAGTCCCTGAATTGTTTTTGCGCCAAAACACCTCTTCCTTGGCCTTGCCCAGTTGCTTTCACTGCAAAGATACGGGGGGGGATGGATTCAGAGATTCCCCGCGCCATGCTTCCGCTTTTCATGCAGGATGCGCAAGTCTTCTTCCGCTGCTTTGATCCGTTCCCCATCGCCGCTCTTGCGCGCAAGTTCCGCCATTTCGCCCCCGGCGCAGGAAAACCCCACCCAGTGCCGCCAGAATGGCCAAGAACCACGGGCGCGATTTTTCCTCCTTGGTTGTTTTTGCATGGCGCCTCCTGAATCAAAAGAGGCCAGGGATTCCCGGCCTCTTTTCGTGTGGGACCTTACAAGCCCACCTGGCTGATCACCATTTCCTTCAGATTGTCGGAGATGAGGAAGGCTGCTTCGGTGGCTTCGCGGATTTGCTCCACGGAAACGCCGGGCGCGTATTCTTCCAGCACCAGCTTGCCATCATGGAAGCGGAACAGCGCCAGTTCCGTGACGATGGTGGAAACGCGCCCCTTGGCGGTGAGCGGCAGGTTGCACTTTTTCAGGATTTTCCTTTCGCCCTTGGCGGTGTGCTCCATGGCGACGATCACCTGCTTGGCGCCAACGGCCAGATCCATCGCGCCGCCCATGCCGGGCACGCTCTTGCCGGGCACCATCCAGTTGGCGAGGTCGGCGTTCTCGTCGACCTGCAAGCCGCCCAGTACGCAGGCGTCCAGATGGCCGCCGCGCATCAGGGCAAACGAGACGGATGTATCAAAGGTGGAACCACCGGGGATGATGCTGCACGGCGCGCCGCCCGCATTGACAACACGCGGCTGGCCGATGGGGGGGATTTCCTCCGGCACCGGGCCGATGCCGAGAAAGCCGTTTTCCGATTGCAGCATCAGGGTGACGCCGGACGGCAGGTAATTGGCCACCAGCGTCGGCAAGCCGATGCCCAAATTGACGACATCGCCATCCTTCAATTCCAGCGCGATGCGCCGCGCGATAAATTCCTTGGCGCTCATTGGTTCTGACATGGCATTCTCCTTTCACGCGGGATAGATGATGTGGTCGACCAGCACACCCGGCGTCATCACATGATCCGGGTCAATGCAGCCGACTTCAACGACCTGATGCACTTCCGCAATGACCGTTGTCGCGGCAAACGCCATGAGCGGGTTGTGGTTGCGCATTGAGGTGTAATAGACGAGGTTGCCGAATTTGTCGGCCTGCACGGCTTCCAGCACCGCGAGGTCGGCGGTCAAGGGTAGTTCCAGCAGGTAATCCTTGCCATTGATGTTGAGAACGGGCTTCCGGTTCAACTGCTGACCGTTGAAAGTCAGGGCTTGCTCGACATCACCCACCGAGGTGCCGACCCCTGTGGGCGTGAGCACGCCCCCCAGGCCGGAACCGCCCGCGCGGATGCGTTCGGCAATGGTGCCGATCGGGGAGAGTTCAATTTCCATCTCCCCGGCAAGCATTTGCCGCTGCGCTTCCTTGTTCAGGCCGATGTGGCCGGTGATCAGCTTTTTCACTCGCTTGTTGCGGATCAGAAGGCCGATGCCTTCCGGGCCTTTGCTTGCGTCGCTGAAAGCCGCGTCATCACCAATGACCGTGAGGTCCTTGACGCCGGAATCCAGAATGGCCTGTATCAGACGGGGCGGCGTGCCGTTCCCCATGAAGCCGCCATACATGATGGTCATGCCATCATGCAAAAACGCAGCGACCTTGTCGATTTCCAGTCTCTTTGATTTCATGATTGTTCCTCGAAACGAGATTGCACCGGACATGACAAGCACGCCCGACCTGAAAAGGCAGGCCATTTCTTCTTCAAGCTCCGAACGGGTCTCCCTGCCGCCCACCATTCTAGCCGGATCGCAGGGCAAGATAAAGCAATCCCGGCATTGCGGAAAGCAATTCTTCCCCCCTTCTTATCTATGTGCCCCCCCTTCCCTTCCGCACAAGCGATTTCCTCCTCCCTGAAGGGGAATATGCAACGACAATAGAAAGACCCTTCGCAATGGAACAAACACCCACGGTAGCGGAATGGATGGTTACGGCAACGGGATAAACATCCTCCGCAGCGAAATGAATGCCCAATGCGTCATCATTGCAAGGCGCAAAGCCCCGCAGCAGGTCGTGAGTCTGTGGAATCCGCGTCAGCCGACATCAGCCGCGCCGCCCCGCCGTTCGCGGAAGTCCTCCTCCTTCTGCTACACTTGCGGCCTTTCGTCTTCCGGGGTTCCCCCATGTTGGCAGCCGACAATCTGGAATGCGTGCGCGGGGAACAAAGTCTGTTCCAGAAGGTCGGCTTTCGGCTCGACGCGGGAGAGTTGCTGCTCTTGCGCGGAGCCAACGGCGTGGGGAAAACCAGTCTCCTGCGCATGCTCTGCGGCCTTTTGCCGCCCCGCGCCGGAACCATCCGCTGGCAGGGGGAAGATATCCGCCATCTGGCCGGGGAATATCGCGCCATGCTCTGTTATCTGGGGCATCTGAACGCCATCAAGGAAGAATTCACGCCCCTGGAAAACCTCATGCAGGATACCGCTTTCGCAGGCGCGCCCCTCTCTCCCGCCCAGGCGCTGGCGGCGCTGGCGGAAGCAGGGCTGGCCGGGCGGCAGGATTTGCCCGCGCATTCCCTCTCGCAAGGGCAAAAGCGCCGCGTGGCCCTGGCGCGGCTCATCGTGGATCAGCGCCCGCTCTGGCTTCTGGATGAGCCATTCGTGGCGCTGGATGCCGAAGCCGTCCTCTGGCTGGCCGGGAAAATCGGGCAACACCTGGAAGCAGGCGGCCTGGTTGTCCTGACCACGCATCAAATAGTGGAAATCCCGCGCGCCCATGTGCGTGAGCTGCGCCTTGCGCCCTCCGGATCGGGAAGGGCATAGCGTGCTGCGGATTCTCTCTTTCGTCGTGCTGCGGGATGTGCGCCTCGCCTTGCGCCGTCCGGCAGATATCGCCTCCGTGCTTTTCTTCTTCGTGATTGTCGCCAGCCTCTTTCCGCTGGGCGTGGGGCCGGAACCGGATTTGTTGCGGCGGCTCGCGCCCGGCGTGCTCTGGGTGGGGGCGCTTCTGGCCACCATGCTCTCCCTGCCGCGTCTTTTCGCCGAAGATTTCCGCGACGGCACACTGGAACAATTTGCCCTCGCCGCACATCCTCTCGGCCTCGTCGTCCTGGGCAAGGTGATCGCACACTGGCTTTGCTCCGGCCTGCCACTGGCCTGCGCAGCCCCGCTGTTGGGCGTGCAGTTCGATCTTTCCAGCCCGGCCCTCCTTGCCCTCTTTGCCTCCGTCCTGCTTGGCGCTCCGGCGCTCTCCGGCATTGGCGCCATCGGCGCGGCACTCACCCTGGGCGTGCGCGGCAGCAGCGTCCTGCTCTCCCTCCTTGTCCTGCCCCTGTACATTCCCGTGCTGATCTTCGGCGCAGGCGCGGTGGAAGCAGCGGCAAGCGGTTTCAGCCCTGGCGCGCATCTGGCGCTCCTCGCCGCCATGACCGTCGCGGGCCTGGCCTTCGCCCCCTGGGTCGCCGCCCTCTCCCTGAAACTGGCATTGGAATAGGGTCCCTGGCGGATGGCGAGAACACAAGCGCAGACGCTTGCCTTCCCAGGGCAACCACGCCCTATATTCTCGGATGATGTAGACCTGTCGCCGAGTATCGCGGCGCTTCAGACTTCCACTTCAAACCGCAAGAAATCAGCCAGTCGTTTTGACTCAGCGATGTCATCATGCGGAACCAGCAGGTATTTCCACGCCTTGCCGCCAACGCTTGCCGTGTAGTCCGAGGCATGGCGACACCAGCGCGCGGCCGCTGTCGCCTTGGCCTTGACTTCATCGGATTCCAGATCGTCCCGCCGCTTGGTTTCCGCCATGAGAATGAGCGCATCGGTTTCAATCACAAAATCGGGAATGTATTCCGGCTGTTCGGCGCCAAGTTTGTAATAGATCTGGAATTGTCCCTTTGCGGGCTTGAACCATTTTTGCGCGTCGCGCTCAAGGATGACCGAAAAACGGCGCTCCGAATCGGAATCGAATTTCTGTAGCGGATACAGGCATTTCCTGAAGCCGCCGAACAACATTTGCTTGATGCGCGCCACGTCATCCACCGTTTCGCGGTAGTGACGCGG
>JAISLJ010000180.1 GCA_031290955.1 Zoogloeaceae bacterium
CCAATAAAAAAACCGGCGACCCGAAGGTTGCCGGCGAGAAGTAAAACAAGAAAAATCCGCAAACTCACGCCTCGACCAACGGCCTTGCGAGGGCGACCTCGACGGAATCGCCGTCCTGATTCAACACATCCAGCCCGGAATCCGGGACTTCGCCGGAAGTGCTTTGCGAGACGGCGATTTTTTAACCATCAGTTCCAGGCAGTTCATCTGCATGGTTCCATGCATAGCCCAGGTAAATCACCTTGACCGGCTGTTTTTGACCAATCCGCCTGGTGGTGCGGCTGACGTTGTAGCGCCGCGCCTTTTCCCGTTGGGAAAGGGAGGATGTACGGATTTCCGCGCGGATTTGCGGGGCCGTGCGGGTCATGGGATGGATTTTCATGAGGATGCCTCCTGTATTTGCTGTGGTGAGGGGGACGGGCCGTTTTCCAGGAGGGAAAGTCCAAATCTGTGCGGAGATGATATCAAAATATCCATCGCCCGAAACAACGGCCAGCTGCGTTGGGGAATATGATCACATGAAACGGGACACATGTTGTGTTCCGCCAGTACCAGCGCCACCAGCGTTTCCGATGCGTGCTGCCTTCTCGCGCTCCTTGCTGCACATTGGCATGAACAGCCGAACCGGGTTGGCTGGATTGTCTGCTTGTTCAGCGTTCCTTTTGCCTTAGCGGCACAGCATGGTTCGGTCAGAACCGATGATTTTGAACGTTTTTTGCCATGAAGCACAAAAACGTTCAGACCTTGTGGTGCCCGAGGCCAGACTCGAACTGGCACGCCTTGCGGCGGCGCATTTTGAGTGCGCTACGTCTACCGATTTCGTCACTCGGGCAGGGTGGTGCGGTTCTTCGGGATTTCGTCCCGCGTGTAAAACGGGTATCATCCGCCCGCCGCTGTTTCGCCGCATCCTGTGTATGGGCGAGGCGGCATTATCCATGAATCCCGCCACTGCGGCAAGTAGCGAGTTCCCTTGCTGACCCTTGATGATTTCGATTTTGCCTTGCCGGAATCCCTGATCGCCCAGCATCCGGCCCGGGAGCGCAGCGCCAGTCGGCTACTGCACGTGGAGGACGTGTGCCTCGCGGATTTGCGTTTCCATGACCTGCCAGAGCGAATCGCGCCGGGCGATCTCCTGGTGTTCAATGACGCCAAGGTCATCAAGGCCCGTTTTTTCGGCAGGAAGGAGAGCGGCGGGCAGGTTGAGGTGATGCTGGAACGCATCACTGGCGCGCATCATGCCCTGGCGCAAGTCCGGGCGAGTCGCGCCCCTGGGGCGGAGAGCCGTCTCATATTGGCGGACGGCGCTTTTTCCGTGCGCGTGACTGGGCGCATGGGCGCTTTCTTCCAGTTGGAACTGGAAACACCGGCTGCGCAGGACGATTTCTGGACGATGGCCGAGTGTCATGGTCGCCTGCCGCTCCCCCCCTACATCACACATGTGCCCGAAGCCGAAGACGAGGTTCGCTACCAGACCGTCTATGCCCGGCATCCGGGGGCCGTGGCCGCGCCCACGGCCGGATTGCATTTCGACGCTGCCCTGCTCGCCCGGCTCGCCGCGCATGAGGTGGCGATGACCAGCATCACGCTTGATGTGGGCGCGGGAACCTACCAGCCGGTACGGGTGACGCGCATCGCCGAGCATCGGATGCACACGGAGACCTATCACGTGCCTGCCGCTGCCGTCGCCGCCATTGCCCGGACGCGGGCGCAGGGCGGCAAGGTCATCGCGGTCGGGACAACAACGCTCCGAACGCTGGAATCCGCTGCCAGCGCACAGGGCGAGATCCAGGAGGGCCACGGGGAGACGGAAATCTTCATCACGCCGGGGTATCGTTTCCGGGTGGTCGATCGACTCATCACCAATTTTCACCTGCCGCGCTCCACCCTGCTCATGCTGGTTTGCGCCTTCGCTGGCATCAAGCCGATCCGCCACGCCTACGCCCACGCCATCCGCCAGGGCTACCGCTTCTTCAGCTATGGGGACGCCATGCTGCTGGAACGTTCCGAAGAGTAGATGTCCCATTTCATGTGATCATATTCCCCGACGCAGAGTTTTGGGTTTGCGGAAGAAATCGCCGCCCGCTTTCCCGAACCCTCCCGCCGCTGTGCAGAACCCTATGGCCGATGGCCTTCGGACAAACGCTTTTGCCATCGCGGGATTGGCGCGACAGGGCAAATTTGCAGTTTGTTCCCTTCGCCCTTCTTGCTCGCGAAGAATTTAGACGGCTTCTCCGTCCCCAGGCTCCCGAATCCTGAAGGCCGGGAAGGTGGCGGTGAAGCAGGCGCCCTGGCCCAGAGTGCTGGTGATTTCCAGGGTGGCGTCGTGGCGTTGCAGGATGTGTTTGACGATGGAAAGGCCCAGACCCGTGCCGCCGCTCTCGCGGGAACGGCTGGAATCAACACGGTAAAAACGTTCCGTGAGCCGGGGGATGTGCTCGGCGGCAATGCCGGGGCCGCTGTCCTGCACGGAGAAGGCCGCGCCGCCGTCGGGTTGTCGCTTCCAGCGGATTTCGATGCGGCCGCCGGGCGGCGTGTAGCGGATGGCGTTGTTCACCAGATTGGCAAAGGCGCTGGCCAGCTCCCCCGCCACGCCCGCGATTTCATCTTTCCCCACCTCCTCTGCCGCCGGAAACAGAAGCTCCTGCGGCGCGCTTTCTTTCTCCCGCGCCAGATGCTCGGCAAGGCTGCGCGCGTCCGTGGCGCAGTCGGCAAGCAACTGGCGCACCGATGTCCGTTCTTCCAGACCGGGCGGCGGATCTTCTTCCAGACGAGAAAGCGTGAGCAAATCCTGCACCAGGTCCTGCATGCGTTCGGCCTGCCGCGCCATCCATTCAAGGTAACGCTGGCGCTCTTCCTCGGAGAGGAGAAGGGTTTGCAAGGTCTCGATAAAACCCGTGAGCACGGAGAGTGGCGTACGGATTTCGTGCGAGACATTGGCGACGAAATCGCGCCGCATGGTTTCGAGCTGCTCGCGCAGGGTGATGTCGACGGAAAGCAGGAGCAGGCGACCATCGCCATAGGGATAAATCTGCACCGACAGGCGCTGGAAGGCGTTGCCCGCGTTGTTGTTCGCCGGACGCGCCAGAAGCACGGGTTCCGAGAAATCGCCCGCGCCCAGATAGGCGACGAAGACCGGATCGCGCAACAGATGCGTGACCCGCTGCGCGATGTCACGCCGGGCATCCAGCCCGAAATGCTGGCAGGCCCGGCGGTTGCACCATTCGATGCGCGTGGATTGATCCAGCACAATGACGCCATTGGGCGAGGCTTCCAGGGCGGACTGGAGATTTTCCAGCCGCGCGTCGCTCTCCCGCTGCTTGCGCCGCTGCCAGCGCAGAAGCCGATAGACGCGCTGGGTGGCTTCGAGCCAGACGCCGGAGACGTGCGGCAAGGGCACGGCTTCCAGATTTTCCGGCGCGTCCTGGAGTCGGCGCAACCAGCGCAGGAGGTGCTGGAGCCGCGTTTCTTCGCGGAGAAAACAGGCGAAAGCGCCCAACAGCGTCCCCAGAACCGCGCCATAGCTGCCGCCGGTGAATCCGCCCAGAACCGCGCCCGCCAGCAGGAACAGGAAAAACAGGAACAACCGGGCAAAGAGTCCGCGCATGGGATGGCCTCAGGCGCGCTTGCCGGAAACCAGTCGGTAGCCCGCGCCGCGCACGGTCTCGATCATTTCCCCAGCGTCTTCGAGGCTGTCGCGCAGACGCTTGATGTGCACGTCGACGGTGCGTTCCTCAATAAATACGTGGTCGCCCCAAATCTTGTCGAGCAGTTGCGAGCGGCTGTAGATGCGGTCGGGGTGCTTCATCAGGTAGTGCAGGAAGCGGAATTCGGTTGGCCCCAGCCGGATTTCCCGGTTTCGATGACGAACAAGCAGTTCCGCCGCATCCAGCGACAGTTCGCCGATCACCACGCGGTCGGCCAGTCGCTCCGGGGCGCGGCGACGCAGGAGGGCGCGGATGCGCGCCATGAGTTCGCGCGGCGAAAAGGGCTTGGTCACGTAGTCATCCGCGCCATGATCCAGTCCGGCAACCTTGTCGGTTTCCTCGCTCTTGGCGGTCAGCATGATGATGGGGATATCCTTCGTGCGCGGCGCGGCGCGCCATTTGCGGGCGAGCTCCAGCCCGCTCTGGCGACCGGGCAGCATCCAGTCGAGCAGGATGAGGTCGGGGAGCGTCGCGTCGATGCACACCTGGGCGGTGACGCCGTTTTCCGCCGCAGTGGCCTCGAAGCCATGATGGCGCAAGTGGACAAGGATCAATTCGGTAATCTGGGGCTGGTCTTCAACCACCAGGATGTGGGGTTTTGGGGCGGCGGAATTCATGGCAGAATCATGGCGACGGCGCGCTTACTGGATGACGGATTCGATGTGCGTAAGCGAGCTGTGGCGCACATCAGTGCCTTTTACGATATAAATGATGAACTCGGCGATGTTCTTGGCATGGTCGCCGATGCGCTCGACCGCCTTGGCAAGGAAGAGCAAATCCAGGCTGTGGCTGATGGTGCGCGGGTCCTCCATCATGTAGGTAATGAGCTTGCGTGTAAAACCCTTGAACTCGCGGTCGATGATGTTATCTTCCTTCATGATGCTGACGGCAGCATTCACGTCCAGACGGGCAAAGGCGTCCAGTGCCCGGTGGATGAGGTCGGTGGCGAGGTCGAAAGCCAGATGCAGGTCGCCGATGGGCATGTTGCGAATCTCGCCGCCCTCGACGATGGATTTTACGCGGCGGGCGATCTTGTGCGCCTCGTCGCCGGCGCGCTCCAGATTGGTGGTGATCTTGGAGACCGCGAGCAGGAAGCGCAGGTCGCGGGCGGCGGGCTGGCGACGCGCGACCACAGAGGTCAGGGCGCGGTCAATGGTCACTTCCATCGCGTCAACGCGATCCTCGTCGGCGACCACTTCATCGGCCAGCACTGTGGAAAAACGCGCCAGCGCCTCAATAGCGCGCTGAATCTGGATCTCGACCAGACCGCCCATTTCCATCAACTGCGAGGAAATACCGTTCAGGTCACTGTCGAACTGCGAGGAAAGATGTTTTTCGCTCATGGGGAAATCCTTTCGCTGCTTTTCGCAGATCAGCCGAAGCGACCGGTGATGTAATCCTCGGTTTCCTGGCGGCGGGGCTTGAAGAAAATTTGTTCAGTCTCGCCAAACTCCACCAGGCTGCCCAGGTACATATAGGCGGTGTAATCGCTGACCCGCGCTGCCTGCTGCATGTTGTGGGTGACAATGATGACTGTGTAGTCGTTTTTCAGTTCGGCGATCAATTCCTCAATACGGGCGGTGGAAATCGGGTCCAGCGCCGAACAGGGTTCGTCGAGCAACAGGAGTTCCGGCTTCACGGCAATGGCGCGGGCGATGCACAGGCGTTGCTGCTGCCCGCCGGAGAGGCTCATGCCGCTGGATGAGAGCTTGTCCTTCACTTCTTCCCAGAGCGCCGCCTTCCTGAGCGCCCATTCCACGCGCTCCTCCATGTCGATGAGCGAGAGCGGCTCGAAGAGGCGCGCGCCGAAAGCGATGTTGTCGAAGATCGACATCGGGAAGGGCGTCGGCTTCTGGAACACCATGCCAACACGGGCGCGGATCAGGGCCACATCCCGCTTGGAGGTGAGCAGGTTTTCGCCATCCAGCAGAATGCTGCCTTCGGCGCGCTGGTCGGGATACAGCTCGAACATGCGATTGAAGGTGCGCAGGAGCGTGGATTTGCCGCAGCCGGACGGGCCGATGAAGGCCGTGACGCGGTAGGCGGGAATCTCCAGGCTGATCTCCTTGAGCGCCTGGGTGCGGCCATAGTAGAAATTCAGGTTCTGCACGGCGATCTTGGCCGGAGCATCCTTGCCGGTTGTCGCCGGGTTGATGAGCGGCTCGGAGACGGAAGCAGGGGGCACACCGGGAAGCGGGCCAGGAAACGAAACCGGCACCGCTCTCGCGCCTGTGCCGGAAAATGCTCCGGAAAGCGGATTTGCAATGGGCACTGTATTTTGCATCATGATGGTCTTCCGTTATTTGTGGCGAGAAAGAAAGCGCGCCAGGATATTGAGGCCCAAAACGGCGAGCGTCAGCAAGAAGACGCCGCACCAAGCCAGTTGCTGCCAGTTTTCGTAGGGACTCATGGCGAATTGCAGGATCGTCACCGGCAGGTTGGCGACCGGGCCATCCAGGCCAACTTTCCAGAACTGGTTGTTGAGCGCGGTGAAGAGGAGCGGCGCCGTCTCGCCGGAAATCCGTGCCACGGCGAGCAGGATGCCGGTCAAGACTCCGGCGCGCGCCGCCTTCAGCGTTACCGCGCTGATGACCTTCCATTTTGGCGCGCCCAGCGCGTAGGCGGCCTCGCGCAGGCTTGCGGGCACCAGCGCCAGCATGTTCTCGGTGGTGCGGACCACGATGGGGATCACGATCAAGGCCAGCGCCGCCACGCCTGCCCAGCCGGAAAACTGCCGGGAATAGACAACCACGGTGGCGTAGATGAACAGCCCGATGATGATCGAGGGCGCGGAGAGCAGGAGATCGTTGATGAAGCGGACACATCCCGCCAGTCGGCTTCGTTCCTGGTATTCGGCAAGATAGATGCCGGAAAGGATGCCAATGGGCGTCCCGACACAGGTGGCGAGCGCCACCATCAGGAAGGAGCCGAGCATGGCATTGCGCAAGCCGCCTTCGGCATTGGGCGGCGGCGTATCCAGCGCAAACAGGGCGAGGCTTGCGCCTCCCAGGCCCAGGCGCACGGTTTCCCACAGGATCCACGCAAGCCAGAAGACGCCAAACAGCATGGCGATGAGGGAAAGCGTCAGCGCCACGCGATTGATGCGCTTCCGCCGCAAAAAGAACGCCTGCCTGAGCGCTGGAGAAGAATGCGAATTCATGTTGAACACATCACCCACAAGAGACCCGCCCACTGTACCGCCGGTTTGTGACAAAACGATGACGATTCCGGAGGGCTGCGCCAAGGGGCAGGAGCAAGAAGCGAGCGGCGCTTCTCAAAAGCGGTAGTCGCCGTTCTGAGCCACCGAGATGCTCAGTTCCTGTCGTTCCCGCAAGAATTTGTCATGACCCTGCTTGAGGTTCTTCCAGAAAGCGAGCAGTTCCGGGCGATTACGGTAGCGGGCAGCGTATTTTTCGAGGGTGGCCGCTTGCATCCGGAAAGGGAAAATATAGACCGGAATCTGCGTCTGGCCATTGTTCCGGGCATGCACGGCATAGAGATAGATTTCCCGAATCTTGTCGTCCGTCATGGGCAGGCAGCCGATGGTGACGCAGTTGCCGTGGATGAAGATATCGCCGCCCAGCTCGGGCGCCTTGCCCTTGATCCGGTCCGAGCGGTTGGGATAGTCGATGCCCAGGGAGAGGTGATAGTTGCTGAACGGATTGAAGCGGTTGATCCGGTAGAACCCTTCGGGAATCTGGAAATCCCCGATCGCCCTCTTGGGGCCGAGCACGCCGGAGACATTGCAGATATCGTAGGAAGCCAGTTTCTCGTAGCGCGTGGCGGAACGTCTCTTGGCATAGAGTTCCAGGATACGCTCGGCCTTGTAGGCAACGATGAGGATGTTGAGATCATCCGTCTTCAGGCCGTGGGCGGCAAGGGTCTTGTGCAGGAGGGTTTCCTTCTCCGCCAGGGCAGCGCGCACCCGCCCGAATTTCACCTGCTCCGCCAGGAAGGACTGGGCAGTAGCAAGGGAGGAACACATCCCCAAGGCAAGGATGAACAGCAAGGTTTTCATGGCGTCCAGCGAAAATTTGCGCACAGCGCGCACCACGGATTTTCCTCGCGCCATCTTCCCACGCACATGATTGCCGTCGCCGACCAAGACGCGGACATGCGCTATCTCCACGAATACAAGGGGAAGGCGGAACAGGGAGGTCGCAAGGATACTCTGGATGTTTGTCATCATGGAACTCCTGATGGAATGGAAATGGTGTGATGATAAGGCATGGCAAATCCCCGGTGGAATTCGGCGGCCAGTTCGTGAGTTCGTGGTTGCCACAGTTCCATTTCCTTTCCATGCGCCGCATCCTGAAATATCGATCCGCACAATCTCCTGCGCTCCCTTGGGGAGGAGAAGGAGATTGCCCGGATTTGTGGCGCGGGGGCGGGAGAACGATGCGGTCAGCGTCCGGGTGCGTAGCGGATGCCGAGGAAGACATTCGCGCCTTCCGCACTGTAGATGGAATCGTGGATGTATTCCTTGTCGAAGACATTGTTCAAGCGGGCAAAGAGCGTCCAGTCCGGGGCGAGGCGGTAGGCGGCGCGCAGGTTTACCAGCGCATAGCCCGGCAGTCTCTCACGGTTGTTCACATCCCGGTAACGCGCGCCGTTGCCTTGCCATTCCACGCCCCAATCCAGCGCGCCGTGGCGTTTCCCCACGCTCACGCTTGCGTGGCGGCGGGCGTGGAAGGTGATGAGCTTGTCGCGTCCCCGGTCACGCGGGTCCTGGAAATCGGCGCTGGCCTTGAGGTCGAAGGAGAACAGCCGACCTTCGTAGGCAAGGGTCGCGCCCTGCAAGCGCGCTTCATCGACATTTTCGAGCACCCAGGTCGACGGGTTGGAGGCGATCAGGTCACGCACGTCATTGCGATAGAAGGTGAGCGAGGCGTGATGCGTCGCCGTTTCGTAATGCAGCGCGATTTCCTTGTTCCTGGCGCGTTCCGGTTCCAGATCCGGCACGCCATAGCCCGGCCAGTAAAGCTGGTTGAAGGAAGGCGCGTGAAAGGCCGTGCCGTAGGAAAGGTGGGCGCGCCATTCCGGCGCAAATTGGTAGCCATAGGCGATGAGGCCGGTTCCCTTGCTGCCGTATTGCGAATTGCGGTCACTGCGCGCGTTCAGTTGCAAGCGATGCGCGCCGAGATTCCCCGTCCAGCCCAGCAGGTAGGAGGTGATGCGCCGCTCGTCCTCGTCGTAGCGCGTGCCGCTGTTATAGACCTTCTCGATCCGGCGCTCGACTCCCAGAAGGGCCGCGCCCACGGGCAGTTCGATATCGTTCTGCCATTGATATTGCGTCATGTCGGTGCGAATGCGGCTGTCGAAATGGCCGTCGATGTAGTTGCGGTAGTCGTCGCGGCTCCGGCCAATCTGGAAGGTGCTTGTCCACTTTTCATGCAGGCGGTTGCGGCTGAACAGGTTGCCGCTGGAAATGCGCTGCTTGCTCTGGTAATCGCCCGCGGCTCCCGGCGGGTCTGGCCAGTTGTTGTCGTAATCGTTCCAGCCCTGGCTGTGCAGGAAATTCACGCCCGCCTCGTGGCCCGGCGCAAAGCGATAGACAAGATTGCCGCTGGCGCTGCTGTTGTGAAAGCCGTCCCGATCCGGGTTGTAGCTCGTGTTCGTGAAGTGGGTGAGGCGGTTGCGCCGCTTCTGGGCGCTCACTCCGTCGGTGCGTTGATCCGCGAGCCGCAGGCTGTAGCGCCATTCCTCCGTGCTGCCGGAGATGCCCGCCCGCGCCTCGATGCTCCGCTGGCTGCCGAATCCCGCTTCAGCATCGAAACGGAATGGCCCTTCCCCCTTGCGGGTGAAAACCTGCACCACACCGCCAATGGCGTCCGAGCCATAAAGGGAGGACGCCGCGCCGCGCAGGATTTCGATGCGCTCGATCTGTTGCAGGGGCAGGAAGGCCCAGGTGGGCGTCCCCGTGGTGGCGGAACCCACGCGCATGCCGTCGATCAACACAACAACATGTTCGGACTTGCCGCCGCGGATAAAAATGCCGGTGGAAGCACCCAGGCCGCCTGTGCGGCGTATCTCCAGCCCCGGCTGGCGGGCAAGCAAATCCTCAAGGCTGCCGTGACCGCCCGCGTTCTCGATCTCCTGACGGTCGACCACGGTCACGTCGGAGAGAAGTTCGTTGGCGCGGCTGGGCTGCCGGGAGGCGGTCACGACAATGGTGTCGAGGTTCGTCCCGGCTTCCTGGGCGAGGGCGGAAAAAGAGGCAAAGGGAAGGGCGACCGGCAGGGCAAGCGCGGCCAGCGTGGTTTTCTGGATGGACATTGAAAAAGGCTCCCGTCCCGGCCTGGCATCCCCGCGGCCGGAACATGCGTTGACAGTGGGAAGCGCAAGGGGAGGGACGGACACGAAGCGCGTCGCCACCCCGCGACACTTCCATCGAATCATGTCCAGGCCGGTCTCCGGGCTTGCGAGACTTGACGCGCCGCCTTCCCGGGTTGAACCCAGTGGCGTCATGGCGCGCCCACACTCGCTTACCGTTGCGGGGGCAGCAGCGGCTTTGGCGTTCCGGAACGAAACGCCGCACCGCTTTCCCGTTTAACCGCCCGTCGAAAGACCAGGCGGCACCTGCAACACAAAATGCTCTCGCCGTTGAGCGACAAAAGCGCCGCGAGACTATCACGCCACGCAGTCGCTGACAAGAGCCAGCGGGAGCGTTGTTTCGTCCCAAGCGGTCATGTCCGCATGTAAAAGCGGGAAATTATTTGGGTGGGAAAAGCGTTTCCACATCTTGGGCGTCGAAGCAGTATTCGCGGTTGCACAGGTCGTCCCGGACGCGGATTTCCCCGTGTTCGGCGAGGATGCTCTCGGCTTCTTCGCGTCCCAGGGCGCGGAGCATGTTTGCCACTTTGCCGCGGTCTTCCGGGCAGTGCCAGAGAACGGGGCGCGGCGGGAAAATCCGGATGCCCCGCTGTTCGATTTCTTCCGGAAACAGGCGTTGCAGCAAGGGTTCCAGCGCAAGGCCCAGGAGTTCTCCGGATTGCGCTGTTCGGGCAAGCTGTGTGAGACGTTGCCAGCCATCCGGGTCTTTCGCGTCCGCGTCGGGGAGTTTCTGGAGGAAGAAGCAGGCGGCGGTCGTTTCGTCGGCGGCGGCAAGCAGAAAGGCCAGTTGCTGTTCGGATTGCTCCAGATAATGCGCGAACAGGGCGGCAACGGAATCGCCAGCGAGCGGCACCAGGCTCTGGTACGGCAGGCGCGCGCCGGGAAGATCAAGGCTCAACAGCAATTGTCCATCGCCCAGAAGCTGCGGGAGCGGCGCGGGCAGAAGATCGGGCCGGGCCGTTGCCATGCCGCGCAGGTGCAATTCCCCGGCGCAATCCACGCAATCCACAACCAGACGGGAAACGGGGCCTGCGCCGCGCAACTGGAGGGTGAGGCGTCCGGGCTGTTTCAGCTGCGCGCCGATCAATGCCGTCACCGCCGCCATTTCTCCCAGAAGGCCGGATTCCGCCGGGCCGTAGCCGCGCCCCTCGCGCATGTGCTGCCAGGCGCCGGAAAGCCGCACCCAGACGCCGCGCACATCCAGCCCCTCAAACAGGAAGCGGATGACGCTGCCTTCCTCCCTCACAGCAACACCTGAGCGTAGCGTTCCGGATCGAAGCCGACCAGCAATGTCTCCCCGCATTCCAGCACCGGACGCTTGATGAGCGTTGGCGCTTGCGCCATGAGCACGGCGGCCTTTGCCGCGTCCACATCGGCGCGTTCGGCCTCCGTCAATTTCTTCCAGGTCAGGCCGCGGGTGTTGAGGAGCGTCCGCCAGTCGCCTTGGGCCATCCAGTCCGGCAGACGCGCCGCCGCAACGTCCGCCTTCCGGTAGTCGATGAATTCAAACGGGATTGCATGCGCGTCCAGCCACGCGAACGCCTTCTTCATGGTGTCGCAATTCTTGATGCCGTAGATGCGGCAAAGATTTTTCTCATTCGAGGACATGGGCGAAATGTGCAGAGGGGTTCGTTTGCTCACCTGCAATTCTGCTGGATTTCACGCTGTGTCATTTCCCGTAACTGTTTCCGTCGCTCTGCGTCAATGCTTTGCCACGGATGTTCCGTATTCGTAGTACTTTCCTGGAGCGAGCGCCGGGATCGCAGCATTGTCTGATTCCTTTGGGCATGATTGCATTTTTTCTGTCTTTCGGCGGCGGCCAATCGTTCTTTTTCCGCCTTGGCGTTGGCTTCCTGCCTGCGTTGCCTGAATTCTTCTTCCTGCTCGGCAAGGCTCCTGGGCTGGTTTGCCGCCGCCGCGTCAGCGGGCGCGGCGGGCACCCTGCCGACGGGGCGGGCTGTCTGCCTGGGGCCGGGCGGCGGCGAATCCGAAATGATCGTGCGACCTTGCGCGTCCTTCCACTTGTAGACTTGCGCCTGCGTTGGCATGGCAACCAACAGTAGGGGCAAGAGGAGGAACGGGATCAATCGTGTTTTCATATGCGAACTCCATTGGTACTTTTGGGCTTGCGAGCGGAAAGGCACCCTGAGTTGCCACAAGGCTTCACCCTCACTTGTGGTAAGGATTTCTCCCTTCTCGCCATTCCGAAGGCGGCTTCTCGTCCCAATGCGAGAGGGGCATGTGACATGGCTTCAGTTGCAGCTCTGCTCAACAATGCGCCGCGCCGATTCCAGTTCCTTCTGGCGCTGCGCGGCATCGTAGCGTATCCGGGTTCCGTCCCCATCCAGCGTCCTGAGCGAGCGGGAGGATTGCAGGGTTGCCTGGGCTTTTTTGGCGCGCTCGCAGCGTTCCCGTTTTTCAGTGGCGGCGAGCTTCTCTTTTTCCGCCTTGGACTCGGCGGCCTGTTTTTCCTGCAAACGCTTCCTGAATTCCAGTTCTTGGTCGGCGAGGCTCTTGGGCTGGTTTGCCCCCGCAGCGGGCACGGCGGTGGGCGCGCCCGCGTCGCCGGTGGGCGGGAGCGGCTGCCCGGAACCCGGCTGCGGCGTATCCGAGATCACGGTATTGCCTTTCCCGTCCTTCCATTTATAGACTTCCGCCTGCGCTGGCAGGACGGCGAGCATCAGGAAAAGGAAGAAGGATGGAATCAATCGTGTTTTCATGTTCGAACCTCGTTGGTTTGGGTGACTTTGGGTGACGTCTCGATCCATACCCGTGACCGGGCAGCATGGCAAGAAAAGGCTTGCGACCTTTCCATGCTAGATAATCCCCTTGCGGGGCGGTTTCAAACCGGAATCCATTTGCTGCGCATCCAGTGAAACGCTGGTATCCGGGCAGGTATAATACCGCTTTGTGACCCTTGGATCAAAGGCCATGCGACTTCTGCAAAAAGCACTGACATTCGACGACATCCTTCTCGTCCCCGCACATTCCGCCATCCTGCCCGGCGATGCCCATCTTTCCACCCGTCTTACCCGCAACATCACGCTTGAGATTCCGCTCGTTTCCGCCGCAATGGATACGGTGACGGAAAGCCGCCTGGCCATCGCCCTGGCGCAGGAGGGCGGCATCGGCATTCTCCACAAGAATCTTCCTGCCAGCGCCCAGGCCGCCGA
>JAISLJ010000181.1 GCA_031290955.1 Zoogloeaceae bacterium
CTCTTCCTGCACGAGCGTCCGCTTCATCTCAACCCTCCTTGGAATTCCCAGGGAGATACTATGACGACCGGACAACTATCGCGCTACAAAGGTGGACAGATAGGAAGCTCGCTACACACGCCCGCACAGGATGCTTGTCACGTTCGGAGAATCCCACTAGAATCCAGACTCCCTCAACGCAACGGAGAAAACAACATGACACACCAACTTCCCCCACTGCCCTATGCAGAGGATGCCCTTGTCCCGCATCTTTCCAGGGAAACCCTCGAATACCACTACGGCAAGCATCACAACAGCTACGTCACCAACCTCAACAATCTCATTCAGGGGACGGAGTACGAAACGCTGGATTTGGAAGCCATCATCCGGAAGGCGACTGGCGGCATCTTCAACAACGCCGCGCAAATCTGGAACCATACCTTCTTCTGGAAGAGCCTTTCGCCCAAAGGTGGCGGCGCGCCCAGCGACGCATTGGCGGCTGCCATCGACAAGAAATGGGGCAGTTTCGACGAATTCAAGAAAGCGTTTCAGGCCGCCGCTGTCGGTAACTTTGGCTCTGGCTGGACTTGGCTTGTCAAGAAACCGGACGGCAGCCTGGACATTGTCAACACCACCGGCGCCGGAACGCCGCTCACCACGGAAAATAAGCCCATCCTCACCATTGATGTCTGGGAACACGCCTATTACATCGACTACCGCAACCTGCGGCCCAAGTTCGTGGAAACCTTCCTGAACTCCTTGGCGAACTGGGATTTCGCCGCCGCAAACTTCGCCTGAGGCATGCGGCTGCCGAGAAGCAGAGCGGCAGCCGTTCTCCTTTCCGCATCCCCAGAAAAAGGGCCGCAAGCGCGGCCCTTTTTCATGCTCCGCATCCGGAAAAACCATCAATCCCGGTTCTTGAACTTGTCGTGGCACGCCTTGCAGGTGCCGCCCAGCTTGCCCAACTGCGCCTTCACGGCGGCGGCATCGCCTGTGCTGGCGACTTCCGCGATGGCGTTCGCTTCCCGGTTGAAATCCTGGGCCACCTTGCCGACTTCCTGCTGGTTCTGGAAGAATTCCGGCTTCACATAGGTCTTGACGCTGCCGACATCCTTCTCGGAACCGGGGATATAGAGCGCGCCCATGCCGGAATTGGCGATGGCGGCAATCGTCCTTGCTGCGGCGATCACCTCTGCCTTGTTGTAGGCGTTGCCTTCCACGTTCGCCTTGATCTTGCCCACCGACCAGCTCAGGTAGCGATACCCGGCCTGGCGGGTCTTGATGGCGTCCGCGGGTTTCAGCGCCTGGGCAAGGACACTGCCGCTCATCGCCAGCGCCGCGAGGGCCAGAATGGTTTTCTTCATCATCATGTGTTCTCCGTTTGTCGTGAATGGAATCCTGCTGCTACGGGACAGACCCGAAGCGCAGCATTATACAAGGGTCGGGGGGCAAAATGGGATGGCTTAGCCTCTCATTGTGGAATCACGGTCATTTCTTGCCAGCGGGCAATGTGTTTCGGCATCCAGTGGGCGGGGATCGGGGAAGAGGCGGGGTTCGTCGAGTTCCAGGAATTCAAGGCGCAGTTCGATGCGGCGGCTTTCCTCGTCGCTTTCCTTTAAGGCGTTGAAGGAAGAGCCGCTTACCAGGAACAGGTCCCGGAGCAGGAGCCGGTCGGCCTCGGACAAGGCGGCGGGCGCGGGCGGGGCCGCAAGCAGGACACAGAGCACCCGCTCGGCGCGACGCAGGGAAAGATCAAGATTGTGGAGATAACTGCCGCGCGGGTCGGCAAAACCCTCGACCACGATGCGTTTCAGCCATTTTTCCCCCAGCGGTTCGCGGGCCAGCCGCAGCAGTTCGGGCATGACTTCGCGCAAGTACGTTTCCTGCGCCGCCGTCAGGGTGTAACGGTCGCTCTCGAAGCGGGCGCGGTCGCCAAAATCCACGACGCGCCCGCGCACCGCGACGCCGGGAAAAGCGGCGGTGGCGTGTTGCAGCTCCGCCATGAAGCGGTCGATCTCCTCCTGGCGCTCCGCCTTGCGATCCTCGGTCTGCCGAATCTCGTGGGTGACGGAAAGGAGCGCCACGGTCATGGCGACGAGGAAGAGCGCCATCAACGCCGTCATCAGGTCGGAGAAGGAAATCCAGAACGGGCGCTCCGCCTCGTCACGGCGCGGCGCGGGCGCAAGCGGACGTTTGCCGGAAAGACTCATTTGCGGCTCGCCAGGGTTTCCAGTGTATCGCCCAGGGTTTCGATGGCCCCCCGCAGGTAATCAACCGCCGTCGCCAGTTCGCGGTGGAACTGGGCATTCCCTTCGCGCAAGGTGCGCTCCATGTTCTCGGCAAAGCGGGCATGCGCCTCGGCGAGCACCTGGCTGACGCCATCCAGATAGTTCCCCGCTTCAAGCCCGGCCTGGCCCAGGGCGCTGCCGGCGGCTTCCATGCGGGTGACGAGTTCCGTCGTCAGGGCGGCTTCGCGGCGGGCGTTGCCGATGATCTCGCGCAACTCCGGGAGCATCTGGGCGAGCGCGTCGCGGCAGGCGGATTGTTCGCGCAGGATGTCGCCCGCTTCCCGCGCCGCGCCGCCCAGGGAAGCGGCGGCCTCCAGAATCTGCCTGCTGGCGCTGGTAAAGGTGTCGGCAGCCCGCCCGACGCCTTGTCCGGCGGTTTGCAATTCGCCAGCGACATTGGCGACAGCGCCCTGGCTCATCGTGGCCAGACGGGCGGTGAGGCCGGAGAGATCGCTGACGACGCGGTTCAGGGATTCGGCGGCGCGAACGAGCAGGATTTCCTGCCCGGATTGCCCCGACCGCGCCATGCTGGCTTCCATGCGGGCGGCGAGTTTGTCGAGCAGGGGGGCGAGCGTCTGGCCGATGGCCGCTCCCTGCCCGCTGCCCGCCGTCTCCAGCGCCGTCGCCATGCGGGAGAGCGGCGCGCGCAGACTTTCACTGACGGCATGCGCCACAGCGCGGGCCATGCTGGCGGCCATCTCCTGCCGCTCTGCCGCCGCTTGCGCCTGCTGCTGGCGCAGGAGTTCCGCAAGACCCTGCCGCAGTTCCTGGGCGAGCGCGGCACGCAATTGCTCGCCTTGGGCGGCGCTCGTCTCGCTTGCGGCAACGAGCCGCGCCAGATATTCCTCCTCAACGCCGCCCTCGAAGCGGGCATCAATCAATTCGGCAAGGCGGGCAACCAGACGCTCGCCCAGCGTTGTGAACGATTTCTCGATCCATGTGGCCAGCATGGCGAGCGTGATGGCCAGCGCGGAGACCTGGAAGGCGTGCCCGACGCCCTGGATCAGATGTTTCAGGCTGAGGCGGACGGTATCGGTATCGCTGTTCACCTCGAAATGGGTGAGGCCCGCAATCAGCCCGGCGAAGGTGCCGATGATGCCGATCCCGGTGAGAATGCCCGGCAAATGCTTGTAGAATTCAGTCTTCAACGGCGTCTCGACGAGCGTTGCCAGATTGAAGAACTGCCCGGCTGCGACCGTCTTGCGCGTCCTGCGGACGGCAACGTTCCTTCCGGCGTTGCCGTCCGCAGAACTTGCAGTCTCCGGGGGATGCAGGGTCTGCGCGTATTCGCGCCAGAGGCGGGCGAGGCGCGGCGAGGTCATGACCTGCCGGGCGATGCTTTCCGGGTCGGATGTTTGCAGGCGTTCCAGGGCGCGCACCGCCCGGCGCAGGTCCCGAAGCAGCAGGAGCGCCGGCAGGACGAAGCGGATCAGGAAGGCGCAGGCGATGAGCAGCAAGAGGAGAAAGACGAAGCCCGTGCCATCCGAAGCGTTCCCCGGCAAAGTCAACGCATCCATGAACCCGACTCCTTGCCGCATGGGCATTGAAAGACGGCAAGGATAGCCGCAATCCCGCCGGGGAACAACGGGGAGGAAGCTCGCGCCGGGGATCGGGGGAAATTACGGGCGCAAAGTCCCGGTCATTTCTGCCGATCCCGAATTGAAACAGGCGCTCGTTGCCTGCCGCCAGTGGCGCAGGGCGAGGGCAAGCTGGTCGCTGGCCTGCACGAGCGCGGCGACGCCGCCTGCGGCATCCGGGGTCCTGGCCGGGGCTTCCAGGCGGAAGATGCGCTCATCCATACGCTTTCCTTCCCGGCGCAACGCGGCCACGACGCTCAATTCCCCGTGGCTCTGCTCGGGCGTGGCGAAGACCTGCTCGAAGCGGCGCAATTCCAGTTGCAGCGTACAGGCATCGGCAGGGTTTTCGGGCGTCCAGTACAGGAGACCTTCCAGACGTTGCGCCAGGACTTCGGCGGGCGACGCGGCCCAGCGGGAACGGGCATAGACCATGACCTGCGCCGGATTGGCATAGAGCAGCCGGTAGCGCATCGTCGTCTCCGCGCCCCAGCCTGCCGCCCGGATTTCCAGCCGCCAGGGGCGCGTCATTGACTGCGCTTCGGGAACGCCCAGGTCGAAGCGCGCCATGCCCGGCCCGCCCTCGCTGCGCAGCGGCAGTACCGAGCAGGCGCACAGGCACAGGGCGAAAAAGGGAAGAAAGAAGATTCTGGACATCATTGTTTTCCGTCATTTCTGCGACGCGGGCGCGACAAATCCCTTTTCGCCCGGCCCGGGCCGGGCGGTTTCGGGCGCGCCGAAGACGAGGCTCTGCGGCGATTCCTCCAGCATGTTGAGCACCCGCTTCAGTTGCCGGGAGGTGGCGGTTAGTTCCTGTGCCATGTTGTTGACGCTTGGGGCCAGGGCGCTCACGCTTGTGGGGCCGGAATCGTCCAGCGCCTGGTCGATGCGCCGGGAAACCTCCCGCAATTGCAGGGCAAGCGCGCGGGTTTCCTGCATCAGGGGGCCGGAGGACTGGATGGCGGCGGAAAGCCCGGCCACGTTTTCGTCCGAGAAAAGTTTTTGCATCTGCGTCAGGGTCACGTCCATGCGTCCGGTAGCCGCTTCCAGATTCTGGAGGGTTTGCCCCAGATTCTGGCGGTTCTCCGAATTCAGGACCAGGTTGGCGTTCTTGAGGAAACTGCTCGTCTCCGCCAGCATGGTGGGCAGCGACTCTTCCAGATGATCGAACAGCGAGGGCTGCATGGCAATGTAGGCGGCCTCCTCGATGGGGCGGCGATCCTGCCCGCCATCTTCCAAGAGGATGTGCGCGATCCCGGTGATGCCCTGGTGCGCGAGCCGGGCGCTGGTGCCGCGCGTGACGGGAATTCCCTTCAGGACTTCGATTTCGATCAGGATATTGCCCACATCATCGGGATCGAGACGGACATCCAGTACCTTCCCCGCCCGGATGCCGCGATAGCGCACCTGCGCCTGCGGGTTCAGCCCGCTCACGTTCTGCCGGGTCACCACGGTCAGGTTGCGGGTTTCCTCCCGCTTTTCGCTGAAGAACCAAAAGGACAGCAAGGCCGCCGCTCCCAGGAAGAGAGTGAAGAATCCAGCCGCCAGAGCATGCGCTCGACTTTCCATGATGCAATCCGCAAACAAAGGGAAAGCGCATATCGTAGCAGATGTGCGGAAACCGGGGAGAGAAAAGTTGGGCGCCGCATTCCCTGGCGCCGCGCAGGGGCGTGTTTCAGCGGGGCAGGAAGTGGATGCGGCGGAGTTCCACCAGGCGCTCGCCAACCAGTCGGCCTTCGATGAGTTCATAGCCCAACAGCGCGAAGATGCGGCCTTGCAGGAATAACGGTTGCGTGTTGCCGTACCAATCGGCGCAGGAGTGCTGGCAGTTGTCGTTTTCCCTGGGATCCGGGAGCGCGAAGAGAAAGCCCAGTTCGCGCAGTTGCCGGTCTGTGTCGCGCAAATAGATGATGCTGCCGGAACCGTTCGCGCGCGTGGCTTGTCCCTGGGGGGAGCCTGTGGTGAAGGGCAGGCCCAGGATGCCCTCGTTCCCGCTCCCGGCGGCAGGAACGAGGTCGCGGACGCGAATGTTGCTCCGCGCGGCGTTGGCCAGCCGGAGATTGTCCGCAAGGCCAATGGCGAGCGTTTCCCCGTCGCTGGCGTTCCCGGCGATTTCCAGCCGGGTGAAATGCAGGTCATCCCCTTCCGCCCCGAGCAGCAGGGGCGCGTTCCCTGTGTGCTCGATGCGGTCGATGCCGTGCGGCAAGGCGCGTTGGGCAACCCGTTCCGGCTGCCGCCAATCGGCAACGTACACCACGTTCGACAAGGCTGCGCCCATTTCCAGCCAAGGGTTGCCCAGGGCATAGACGAGGAAATCCCCGATGTAACGGTTCTGGATTTCCTCGCCCCCTTCCGGCGTGGGCAGTGGCTGGTAGCGGGCGGTGCGGGCGTCGGCGAATGTGGCGAGCGGGAGGCGCAGGAGCGCGAGCGTCCCGGTTTCTGCTGCGCCTTCCGTTGTCGTCATGCGCAGCAGGACGTGCAGGAAGCCGTCGCGTGCCAGGAAGGAAAAGTGGTCGATGGGCGTCCCCTGCAATGCCAAGCCCTCCGGCTTCGCCCGCATCGCAAAAGGCACACGAAAAAGCCATTGTCCTGCGGACGGCAATTGCCCTGCGGGCGGCTTTTGTTGTTCTGCGGATGGCGTTTGTTCTCCGGCGGATGGCAGTGGTTCCGTGGAGGCGTTGTTTGCCGTCTCTGGGCGTTCCGCATCTTCCGCGTCGTCTGGGTTGGAAGAAACATTGCCGTCCGCAGGACTCCAGAAATATACGGCGTCGCTGGCGAGATGAAAGTCCTGGCTGGCGGGCGCGAGCACGCTGGTTGCGGCGCAATCCAGGTTGGCGGCGTGGATGTCGCACACCTGCACGGTGTGTCGGGCCAGATGTGCTGGATCGGAATCTTCCCGCAGCCGGTATGCCGTGCTTGCCGCGATGGGCGCGAACACGGTGTTTTCCCCGACCCGGCGGAGCGCGGGACGAAGCGTGGCGGCTTCCGCGTGGAAATCGACGTTCGACTGCGTATAGAAGACGAGTTGTTCGCCGATCTGACGCACGGCCAGAGGCGTGTCGCGCAGGACGTGGGTTGACTGGTGGGCGATTCCGCCTTCCGCGTTGATCCGGAAGCGGACGATGGCCGTTCCCCCCAGGGCCACATCGTTCCCGATAACCACTGCCGTGTCGCCGGAGACGAAGAGGCGCTCATAGGCGGTTCGCCCGGTGGCGTCCGGCGTACCCAGGTTTGTCACGTAGGCTGGTTCCAGGGCTTGCCCAGCAATCCGGATTGTATAGAGACGCCCGTGCCAGAGCAGGACGAGATGTGCCCCGGCAATGCCGGTGATCTCTCCGGCCTCCGCTTCCGCCAGCCGGATTTGTGGTGCGCTGACTGCGCTTTCTGAAGCGGTTCCGGACGCAAGCCGTTCTTGCTGGACGGCAAACCATGCTTCCTGTTCCTCTGCCGAAACGAAGGCGACGAAGGCTTCCCCCTGCTGGCCTTCGCCGCCTCGTCCTGATTCGGAGGCGTTGGCGAACGCGGGTGGAATCGAGAGACTGCCTGAGAGAAGGAGAAGGCACAACAGAGCGGAACGGCGGATGGAGGACAAGGCGGAGCCAAAGGATTTGCGCATAATTTCTCTGATGATAGCGCTCTTCTCCTCCACCAGACAGCAGTGGAGGGAACCGTGCATCAATTGTCGGCGGGGTGCTCTGGCTCCTGTGCGGGGAAGTCTGGTGCGCTTTTGAAAGCGCCGCCCAGGTCTTCGCCGCGTTTTTGCGCCTTGCGTGTCCGGTGGTGCGCCAGGCCCGTGCCTGCCGGGATCAGGCGACCGACGATGACGTTCTCTTTCAGGCCGCGCAATTCGTCGCGCTTGCCCATGATCGCCGCTTCGGTCAACACCCGCGTGGTTTCCTGGAAGGAAGCCGCCGAAATGAAGGAATCCGTGGACAAGGATGCCTTGGTGATGCCCAGGAGCACATGCTCATAGGTGGCGGGCAGCTTGCCTTCCTTGAGGATACGGTCATTCTCGTCCAGGAGTTCGGCGCGCTCGACCTGCTCGCTCTTGATGAAGCGCGTATCACCCGGTTCGAGAATGGTCACGCGCCGCAACATCTGGCGCACGATCACCTCAATGTGCTTGTCGCTGATCTTCACGCCTTGCAGACGATACACGTCCTGCACCTCGTCGGTGATGTAGCGCGCCAGTTCCTCGATCCCCTTCAGTCGCAGGATGTCACGCGGGTCCTGTTCACCCTCGACGATGGTCTCGCCCTTCTGCACCACCTGACCATCATGCACCAGCACATGCTTGTCCTTGGAGATCAGGTATTCGTGTGCAATACCTTCCAGATCGGTGATGATGAGGCGCTGTTTGCCCTTGGTATCCTTGCCGAAGGAGATGGTGCCGGTGTATTCGGCGAGCACAGAGGAATCCTTGGGCATGCGCGCCTCGAAGAGTTCCGCCACACGCGGCAGGCCGCCGGTGATGTCGCGGGTCTTTGCCGATTCCACCGGAATTTTAGCGAGCACATCCCCTTCGTGCACTTCCTGGCCCTCGACCACAGAAATGATGGAGCCGGTCAGGAAGGCGACGGAAACCGGATGGTCGCTGCCTTCCTGACGAATTTCCTCGCCCTTGTCGTCAAGGAGCTTCACCATCGGGCGGCCCTTGACGGCGGATTTCGCCTTGCTGCTGCCGCGCTGCTTGGAATCGATCACCACCAGGGTGGAAAGGCCCGTGACCTCATCCTGCTGCTTCGCCACCGTGACGCCTTCCTCGATGTTCTCGAATTTCACCTTCCCGGCGTATTCGGTCACGATGGGGCGGGTGTGCGGGTCCCAGGCGGCAAGTTTCGCGCCCGCCTTGATCACGGCCCCCTGGTCAGGCAGCAGGGTCGCGCCGTAGGGAATCTTGTGGCGTTCGCGCTCGCGGTTGTTGTCGTCCGTGATGAAGACTTCGCCAGAACGGGAAATGACGATCTTCTCGTTCTTGCCATTCACCACAAAGCGCATGACTTTGGAATAGTTGACGGTGCCCGCCGACTTGGATTCGACTTCGGAGACCGCCGCCGCCCTGGAAGCCGCGCCGCCGACGTGGAAGGTGCGCATGGTGAGCTGCGTGCCCGGCTCGCCGATGGATTGCGCGGCGATGACGCCTACCGCCTCGCCCACGTTCACCAGATAGCCGCGGCCCAGGTCGCGCCCGTAGCACTTGGCGCAGAGACCGTAGCGGGTATCGCAGGTGAGCGGCGTGCGCACCTTCACCTCGTCGATGCCCAGTTTCTCAACGAGTTCCACCTTGTCCTCGTCCAGCAGGGTGCCAGCGAAGATCACGGTTTCCCCGCCTTCGGGATCAACGATGTCGGAGGCACAGACGCGGCCCAGAATACGCTCGCGCAAGGGTTCGATCACCTCGCCGCCCTCGACCAAGGCGCGCACGATATAACCGTTTTCCGTGCCGCAATCCTCCTCGGTAATGACGAGATCCTGCGTCACATCCACCAGCCGCCGGGTGAGGTAGCCGGAATTGGCGGTCTTCAGCGCCGTATCCGCCAGCCCCTTGCGCGCGCCGTGCGTGGAGATGAAGTATTGCAGCACGTTCAGACCTTCGCGGAAGTTGGTGGTGATCGGTGTTTCGATGATCGAGCCATCCGGCTTGGCCATCAGGCCGCGCATCCCCGCCAGTTGGCGAATCTGGGCGGCGGAACCGCGCGCGCCGGAATCGGCCATCATGAAGATGGAGTTGAAGGAATCCTGCTCGACCTCCGCCCCGTGCCGGTCAATGACTTTCTCCTTGGAGAGCTGCGTCATCATCGCCTTGGCAACATCGTCGCCAGTGCGGCCCCAGATATCCACCACCTTGTTGTAGCGTTCGCCCTGGGTGACGAGACCGTTGGTGTATTGCTGCTCGATTTCCTTCACTTCCCGCTCGGCGTCGGCGATGATCGTTTGCTTCTCCAATGGCACCTTCATGTCGTCGGCACAGAAGGAAATCCCGGCGCGGGTGGCGAGCGCGTAGCCGTTCTGCATCAGGCGGTCGGCGAAAATCACCGTCTCCCGCAGGCCGCAGCGGCGGAAGGATTCATCGATCAGGCGGGAAATTTCCTTTTTCTTCAGGGGCTTGTCGATGTGCTTGAAGGTAAGCCCGCGCGGCAGTATCTTGGAGAGGAGCGCGCGGCCCACAGTCGTTTCCACCCGCGTGATTTTCTCCTGCCATTCATCCGCCACCGCGCCCGGCTCGTATTGTTTCAGACGCACAGTAATCCGCGCGTGCAATTCCACTTCCTTGAGCGCCAGCGCCCGTTCCACCTCCGCCAGGTCCGCGAAGACCATGCCCTCGCCCTTGGCGTTGATGCGCTCGCGGGTGGCATAGTAGAGGCCCAGCACGATATCCTGCGAGGGCACGATGATGGGCGCGCCGTTGGCGGGCGAAAGCACATTGTTGGAAGCCAGCATCAAGGTGCGCGCTTCCATCTGCGCTTCCAGCGACAAGGGCACATGCACGGCCATCTGGTCGCCGTCGAAGTCGGCGTTGAAGGCCGAGCAGACGAGTGGATGCAACTGGATCGCCTTGCCCTCGATCAGGGTCGGCTCAAAAGCCTGGATGCCCAGACGGTGCAAGGTCGGGGCGCGGTTCAGGAGCACGGGATGCTCGCGGATCACGTCTTCCAGGATATCCCAGACCACGGCTTCCTGGCCTTCCACCATTTTCTTGGCCTGCTTGATGGTGGCGGCGTAGCCCAGGATTTCCAGCTTGTGGAAAATATAGGGTTTGAAGAGTTCAAGCGCCATCAGCTTGGGAAGCCCGCACTGATGCAGTTTCAGTTGCGGCCCGACCACGATCACCGAGCGCCCGGAATAATCGACGCGCTTGCCCAGGAGGTTCTGCCGGAAGCGACCGCTCTTGCCCTTGATCATGTCGGCCAGTGATTTCAGGGGGCGCTTGTTGGCGCCGGTCATTGCCTTGCCGCGCCGACCGTTGTCGAGGAGGGAATCCACCGCTTCCTGCAACATGCGCTTTTCGTTGCGCACGATGATGTCCGGCGCTTTCAGTTCCAGGAGCCGCCGCAGGCGATTGTTGCGGTTGATGACGCGGCGGTAGAGATCGTTCAGGTCGGAGGTGGCGAAGCGTCCGCCATCCAGCGGCACCAGCGGGCGCAGGTCGGGCGGCAGCACGGGCAGCACTTCCAGCACCATCCATTCCGGCTTGATGCCGGATTTCTGGAAGCCTTCCAGCACTTTCAGGCGTTTGGCGAGTTTCTTGTTCTTGCTCTCGGCACTGGTCACTTCCAGTTCGGCGCGCAGGTGCTCGATCTCGCCATCCAGGTCCAGATTCTTCAGGAGTTCGCGGATGCCTTCCGCGCCCATCAGGGCGGAGAATTCGTCGCCGTGCTCTTCCATCGCCTCGATGTACTGCTCCTCGGTGAGCAGTTGCCCGCGTTGCAGGTTGGAGGCCATGCCGGGTTCGACGATCACGTAGGCTTCAAAGTACAGCACCCGCTCGATGTCGCGCAACGTCATGTCCAGCACCAGCCCCAGGCGGCTGGGGAGCGACTTCAGAAACCAGATGTGCGCCACCGGGGAAGCCAGGTCGATATGCCCCATGCGCTCGCGGCGCACCTTGGCAAGCGTGACTTCCACGCCGCATTTCTCACAGATCACGCCGCGATGCTTCATGCGCTTGTACTTGCCGCACAGGCATTCGTAATCCTTGATCGGGCCGAAGATGCGCGAGCAAAAGAGGCCGTCGCGCTCCGGTTTGAAGGTGCGGTAGTTGATGGTCTCCGGCTTCTTGACTTCGCCGTAGGACCAGGAACGGATCTTGTCGGGCGAGGCCAGCCCGATGGTGATCCTGTCGAATTCGTCTTCTTCCGTGATTTGCCGAAACAGATCAAGCAATGCGCTCATGGGTTCTTCTCCCGCCCTGATTAAAAACGTTCCAGATCGATGTCAATGGCCAGCGACCGGATTTCCTTCACCAGCACATTGAAGGATTCCGGCATGCCGGCATCGATCCTGTGCTCCCCCTTGACGATGTTCTCATAGACCTTGGTGCGGCCATTCACATCGTCGGATTTCACGGTCAGCATTTCCTGCAACACATAGGAAGCGCCGTAGGCTTCCAGCGCCCAGACTTCCATTTCGCCGAAACGCTGACCGCCGAACTGCGCCTTGCCGCCCAGAGGCTGTTGTGTCACCAGGCTGTAGGGGCCGGTGGAACGGGCGTGCATCTTCTCGTCGACCAGGTGGTGCAGTTTCAGATAGTGCATGTAGCCAACGGTCACAGGCCGCTCGAACGGCTCGCCGGTGCGCCCGTCGATCAACTGCACCTGACCGCTGGCAGGCAAGCCCGCCAGTTCCAGCATGTACTTGATTTCCTCTTCCTTCGCGCCGTCGAACACCGGCGTGGCAAAGGGAACACCCGCCTTCAGGTTTCCGGCCAGCGCCAGGATTTCCGCGTCGGAGAGGCTGTCCAGATTTTCCGGCTTGCCGCGTTTGTTGTAGACCTTCTCCAGAAACGCCCGCAGTTCCTTGACGCTGGCGGCCTTTTTCAACATGGCGCCGATCTTCTCACCCAAGCCCTTGGCCGCCCAGCCCAGATGCACTTCGAGAATCTGCCCGACATTCATCCGCGAGGGCACGCCCAGCGGGTTCAGGACGATATCCACGGTGCGGCCATCGGCCATGTGCGGCATGTCCTCCACCGGCACGATGCGCGAGACCACGCCCTTGTTGCCGTGCCGTCCGGCCATCTTGTCGCCGGGTTGCAGGCGGCGCTTCACCGCCACATACACCTTGACCATCTTCTGCACGCCGGGCGGCAGTTCGTCGCCCTGGGTGAGCTTCTTCCGTTTCGCCTCGAAGGCTTCGTCGAAATCCTTGCGCGTCTGTTCCAGCGCCTCGCGGATCTGTTCCAGTTGCTGCGCAACATCGTCATCGCTCAGGCGGATGTCGAACCAATGGCGCGGGTGCTCCAGGCTTTCCAGATATTCCTTGCCGATGACCGTTCCCTTGGGGAGACGCTTCGGGCCGCCATTGGCTTCCTTGCCCAGAATCAGGCGCTCGACGCGCAGGAAGGCGTCGCGCTCCACGATGCGCATCTGGTCGGCGAGGTCGAGCTTGTAGGAACGCAGGTGGTCGTCGATGATGGATTGCGCCCGCTTGTCGCGCTCGATGCCCTCACGGGTAAACACCTGCACGTCGATGACGGTGCCCGCGATGCCGGCGGGAACGCGCAGGGAGGTATCCTTCACGTCGGAAGCCTTCTCGCCGAAAATGGCGCGCAGCAGCTTTTCTTCCGGCGTGAGCGTGGTTTCGCCCTTGGGCGTCACCTTGCCGACCAGCACATCCCCGGCCTCCACTTCCGCGCCGATGTAGACGATGCCCGATTCATCGAGCCGCGAGAGTTGCGCCTCACCCAGCGAGGCGATGTCGCGGGTGATTTCTTCGGAACCCAGCTTGGTGTCCCGCGCCACCACGGGCAGTTCCTCGATGTGGATCGAGGTGTAGCGGTCATCGGCCACGACGCGCTCGGAGATGAGGATGGAATCTTCGTAGTTGTAGCCGTTCCAGGGCATGAAGGCGATCAGCATGTTCTGCCCCAGCGCCAGTTCGCCCTGGTCGGTGGAGGCGCCGTCGGCGACCACATCGCCCCGCTCGATCACATCCCCCACCTTGACCACCGGTCGCTGGTTGATGTTGGTGTTCTGGTTGGAACGGGTGTAGCGCACGAGGTTGTAGATATCCACACCGACTTCACCGGGCTGGGTTTCGTGGTCATGCACGCGCACCACCACACGCCCGGCATCAACATAATCGACCAGCCCGCCACGCAGCGCCACCACGGCGGTGCCGGAATCGACCGCCACGGTGCGCTCGATGCCGGTGCCGACCAGCGGCTTTTCGGGACGCAGGCAGGGCACGGCCTGGCGCTGCATGTTGGCGCCCATCAGCGCCCGGTTGGCGTCGTCATGTTCGAGGAAGGGGATGAGCGAAGCGGCGACCGAGACGATCTGGCCGGGCGCCACGTCCATGTAATGCACACGCGCGGGTTCGGCAAGAATGGTCTCGCCTCTTTCGCGGCAGGTGACAAGGTCGTCCAGGAAGCGCCCGTCCTCGTCCAGCGTGGCATTGGCCTGGGCAATGACGAACTGGCCTTCCTCAATGGCGGAAAGATAGTCGATCTGGTCCGTGACCCGTCCCGCCTCCACCTTGCGATAGGCAGTCTCGATGAAGCCGTAGTGATTGACCCGCGCATAGAGGGCGAGCGAGTTGATGAGGCCGATGTTCGGGCCTTCCGGCGTTTCGATCGGGCAGACGCGACCATAGTGGGTCGGATGCACGTCGCGCACCTCGAAACCGGCGCGCTCGCGGGTCAGGCCGCCCGGCCCCAGCGCCGAAACACGGCGCTTGTGCGTGATTTCGGAGAGGGGATTCGTCTGGTCCATGAACTGCGAAAGCTGGCTGGAACCAAAGAACTCCTTGATCGCGGCGGAGATGGGCTTGGCGTTGATGAGGTCATGCGGCATCAGGTTTTCCGATTCCGCCTGGTTCAGACGTTCCTTCACCGCCCGCTCGACGCGCACCAGCCCGGCACGGAACTGGTTTTCCGCCAGTTCGCCGACCGAGCGCACACGGCGGTTGCCCAGGTGGTCGATGTCATCAATGTCGCCGCGACCATTCCTGAGTTCCACCAGCACCTTGATGACATCAATGATGTCCCGCGGCGAGAGCGTGAGCTGTTCACGCGCCTCCGCATTCGCGCCCACCTTCCGGAGTTTCTCGGCCAGCGCGCGCGCCTCCGCTTCCTTCAGGTTTTCGGCCACGGCGCGCGGCCCGAAGGAGAGGCGCGAGATGAGTTCCTGCGCCTGCGCATGGGGCAGGCAGGCGGCCTCGGCGAAATTGCGGATCGCCGCCTCCGCGCGGGATTGCACACCTTTTACCATCACCTTGTGCTCGGTGACATCCTCGCGTCCCAGACGGCGGTTGAACTTCATGCGTCCAACGGCGGAAAGGTCGTAGCGTTCGTCGGAATAAAAGAGACTCTGGAAAAGGATTTCCACCGCCTCGTCGGTGGGCGGCTCGCCGGGGCGCATCATGCGATAGATGGCAATGCGGGCCGCCAGCCTGGAATTGGTCTCGTCGCCGCGCAGGGTTTGCGAGATGAAAGCGCCGCGATCCAGATCATTGGTGTAGAGGGTGCGAATCTCGCCGACATTGGCCGTGCGCAGCTTGTGCAGCAGCACTTCGCCGATCTCCTCGTTCGTCCGGGCGATGACCTCGCCGGTTTCCTTGTCGATCACCGGCTCCGCAACCACCCGGCCCAAGATGAAATCATCGGGCACGGAAAGCTTGCCGAGATTGACCTTCTGCATGTTGCGGATGTGCCCGACAGTGATGCGCTTGCCCTTGGCCACGATCACCGTGCCATCGGCGGCGGCAATGTCGAGACGGGCCGTCTCGCCGCGCAGGCGTTCGGGCAGCAGCGTGTATTCGATTTCCTCCTGCGTGATGCGGAAGGTATCGAACTCGAAGAACTCGGCCAAGATTTCCTCCGGCGTGAGGCCCAGCGCCATCAGGAGCGTGGAGACCGGCATCTTGCGGCGACGGTCGACGCGGAAATAGAGGATGTCCTTGGGATCGAATTCGAAATCCAGCCAGGAGCCGCGGTAGGGAATGATGCGCGCCGAGAAAAGGAGCTTGCCGGAAGCGTGCGTCTTGCCCCGGTCATGCTCGAAGAAAATGCCCGGCGAGCGGTGCAGTTGCGAGACGATCACGCGCTCGGTGCCGTTGATGACGAAAGAGCCATTGACGGTCATGAGCGGAATCTCGCCCATGTAGACTTCCTGCTCCCGGACTTCCTTGGTCTCGCCGGATGCTTCCTTGTCCAGGATCACGAGGCGCACCTTGGCCCGGAGCGATGAGGCGTAGGTCAGCCCGCGCTGGTGGCATTCCTTCACGTCGAAAGCGGGTTCCCCCAAGGTATAGCTCTGGAATTCAAGCCGCGCATTGCCGGAATTGGCGGTAATCGGGAAAATGGACGTGAAGGCCGCTTGCAAGCCCTGATTCTTCCGCTTCGCAACGGGCGTTTCCGCCTGGAGGAAATCGGAGAAGGATTGCAGTTGCGTAGACAGGAGGTAGGGTACCTCCAGCACATTCTTGCGCTTGGCAAAACTCTTGCGGATACGCTTCTTCTCGGTGTAGGAATAGGAAGGGGTCGGACTCATGAAATCGCTCCGGGATCATTCAGGACAGGACGGCGGGGCCGAAAAACCGGGCCGGACAACAAACAGCACAAAAACAGCAGGGACAGCAAGAACGGGAAACGGGCAAACGCAAACCGACTCCTTCCGTATCCGGAAAGCCAAATCCGTTTGCGTTTGCCAGAGCGTCATGACGCAAGGCCAGAAAAAGGAGGGAAAGCCCGCGCAGGCCAACAAGACTGTCGACCCGCGCGGAACAAGGCCGCCTTACTTCAGTTCAACCTTGGCGCCGGCTTCTTCGAGTTGCTTCTTCAGCGTCTCGGCCTCGGCCTTGGCGATGCCTTCCTTCACCGGCTTGGGCGCCGCCTCCACCAGGTCCTTGGCTTCCTTCAAGCCCAGTCCGGTGATGGCGCGCACAGCCTTGATGACCTCCACCTTCTTCTCGCCGATGGCGGCCAGCAGCACGGTGAATTCCGTCTGCTCCTCCACTGCGGCGGCAGGCGCGCCAGCGCCAGGGGCTGCCACAGCAAGCGCAGCGGCGGAAACGCCAAATTTTTCCTCGAACGCCTTCACGAGATCGTTCAGTTCCAGAACGCTCATCGCGCCGACGGCTTCAAGAATGTCTTCCTTGGAAATTGCCATTTGTAATACTCCAGATTGGTTCAGAATGTTGCGAAAAGAGTTGGGAAACGCCGCGCGCCGTCATGCGGCGGCGGCTTCTTCGCGTTGCCTGGCGAGCGCGGCCAGCGCCCCGGCAAAGCCGGAAACCGGCGCTTGCATGACGCCCACGAGCCTTGCCAGCAGTTCCTCGCGGCCGGGGATGGAAGCCAGCGCCTGCACGCCCGCCTTGTCCAGCACCGTGCCGTTGTAGGCGCCCGCCTTGAGCGTGAGCTTGTCGTTCCCCTTGGCGAAATCGTGCAGCACCTTGGCCGAAGCCACCGGGTCGGCGGAAATGCCATAGAGCAAGGGGCCAACCATCTGCCCGGCCAGTTCGGCGAACGGCGTTCCCGCCACGGCGCGACGCGCCAGGGTGTTTTTCAGCACCCGCAGATACACGCCCGCTTCCCGCGCCTTTTTCCGCAGTTGGGTCAAGTCCCCCACCGCGATGCCGCGATACTCGGCGAGCGCGATGGTCTGCGCCTTGGCGATTTCCGCCGCCACTTCCGTCACAACGGCCTTCTTGTCTTCGAGATTGAGACCCACGGGTCTTCTCCTCCTTTCAAGTCAAAACAGGACGAAACGAATTTCGTCCACTCCTTACGGCGACCTGAACCAGAAAGCAATCGGCTGTTTCAACAACAACAACCGACAAAATCCTTGTTCGGGCAACACCGTCTGCGCAGGCTCTTGCCGCCTTTTTAAGCCGCCGGAAAATCCGGCGACGCCTGCGGTCTTTGACGATCCGCAGGGCTGCGCCGCGCGGCGCAGCCCTGCGTCCCAAAGTCTTGCAAAACCTTACGCGCCGCCGCCACCAACCAGGCTGGCCTGATCGACGCGCACACCCGGCCCCATGGTGCTGGCCACGGCGATTTTCTTCAGATATTGTCCCTTGGCGGCAGCGGGTTTCGCCTTGTTCAGGGCTTCAACCAGCGCCTTCAGGTTCTCTTCCAGCTTTTCCACCGGGAAGGAAGCGCGGCCAATGGTGGCATGGACGATGCCGCCCTTGTCGGTACGATACTGCACCTGCCCCGCCTTGGCGTTTCCCACAGCAGTGGTCACATCCGCCGTTACGGTGCCGACCTTGGGATTGGGCATCAGGCCGCGCGGCCCCAGGATCTGCCCCAACTGGCCGACAACGCGCATGGCGTCCGGCGTGGCGATCACCACATCGAAATCGAGCTTGCCGCCCTTGATCTCGGCTGCCAGATCGTCAAAGCCCACGATGTCCGCGCCCGCCGCCCTGGCGGCTTCCGCCTTGTCGCCCTGGGCGAACACGGCGACGCGCACACTCTTGCCCGTTCCAGCAGGCAGCACGACCGAGCCGCGCACCAGTTGGTCGGACTTGCGCGCGTCAATGCCGAGATTGACCGCGACATCAATGGATTCATCGAATTTGGCGGTAGCCGTCTCCTTTGCCAGATTCAGGGCTTCGGTGACGGAATAGAGTTTTTGCGGCTCGATCTTGCCCGCGAGCGCCTTTTGCCGTTTGCTGAGCTTTGCCATGTCAGAGGCCCTCCACGGTGACGCCAATGCTGCGCGCCGAACCGGCGATGGTGCGCACGGCGGCCTCCAGGTCGGCGGCGGTGAGGTCGGGCTGCTTGGCGCGGGCGATTTCCTCGCACTGGGCGCGGCTGATCTTGCCTACCTTGTCGGTATGCGGCTTGGGCGAACCTTTCTGGATGCCCGCCGCTTTCTTGATGAGGATGGTGGCGGGCGGCGTCTTCATCACGAAGGTGAAGGACTTGTCCGCGAACGCGGTAATCACCACGGGAATCGGCAACCCCGGCTCCACGCCCTGGGTCTGGGCGTTGAAGGCCTTGCAGAATTCCATGATGTTCAAACCGCGCTGCCCCAGGGCCGGGCCGATCGGCGGCGAGGGATTCGCCTTGCCCGCCGGCACTTGCAGCTTGATGTAGCCGATAATCTTCTTGGCCATGAATGGCTCCTTGCAAAAAATGAGTAGTCACGCGGGTTCGGGATTTTCCTACTGACGCTCCTCTTGCCGGAATCAGGGCTTCCGGCGGGCCTTGTCATGAATTTCAGCCTTTCTCGACCTGCGAGAAATCCAGTTCCACCGGCGTTGCGCGGCCAAAGATGCTGATGGAAACGCGCAGGCGGCTTTTCTCGTAATTCACATCCTCGACCGTGCCGTGGAAATCGGTGAAATGACCTTCCTTGACGCGCACCATCTGGCCCACCTCGAAGAGCACCTTGGGACGGGGTTTCTGCGCCCCATCCTGCATTTGCTGCATGATCTTCTCGACTTCCTTGTCGGAAATGGGCGCGGGCTTGGTGGCCGTGCCGCCGATAAAACCCATGACCCGGGACGTATCCTTGACCAAATGCCAGGATTCGTCGCACATCTCCATTTCCACCAGCACATAGCCGGGGAAGAGCTTGCGCTCGGTGATGGACTTTTGCCCGTTCTTCATTTCCACCACTTCCTCGACTGGCACCAGGATGCGACCGAACATGCCGGAAATCCCGGAGCGCTCGACGCGCTCCTGCAAGGAGCGCAACACACTCTTCTCGAAACCGGAATAGACGTGGACGATGTACCAGCGCATGCTCATGAGTTCCAGCCCAAAATCAGGTCGTACATGATCCATTCCAGTGTCTTGTCGCTCACGAAGAGGAAAAGCGCCATCACGACAACGAAGACGAAGACCACGCCGGTCATCTGCTGGGTTTCCTTGCGTGTGGGCCAGACCACCTTGCCCAGTTCGATCCGGGATTCCCGCAGGAAAGCCAGGAATTCCCGCCCCCGCGCCGTTGTCAGGAAAACGCCCGCGCCCGCCAGCACTCCGGCAAGCACCGCGAGCATGCGCAAGACCATGAGCTGCCCGGCAAGAAGGTAATACCCGGCCACTCCCGCCGCCACCAGCGCAAGCGGCGCCAATATGCGAGCCGCCGCCTTGATCGAGGCAAGCTCCAGGGCACGGACTTCCGCGTCCCGCAGGCGCGCAAGGTGTGAGACAACAAGGACGACAAGAGAAGCCGCGAAGACCCAGACAACGGTGGTCACGAGCCAGGCATCCCACACGGTTTCCGTCTGGATTCCAAAAAGGCTTCTCTCCCCGCGCTCGAAAAAGCGCAGGATGACCATGAGGATGAAGCTGCCTGCGCACACATTCCGGGCGATGCGCGCAAACTTCTCCGGAAGGGAGGAGCGCACTTCTTCCTTTTCTTGCGGCTGCGGCTGCTGCGGCACTTGCGGCTGTGGCTTGGGTGCGGACTTTGTCTTCTTGCTCATGAAAATGCCAGTAACGGGTTGGAACGTGCAGTGCGCGTCAGGTCGATCATGGAACGGGCAGGGGCAGAGGGAATCGAACCCCCAACCTTCGGTTTTGGAAACCGGCGCTCTGCCAATTGAGCTATACCCCTGTAACCAGAAACGCCGACAAGGCGTCCCTGAAACAGGACGCCTTTTGTCAGCAGGAAAAACGTTATTCGATCACCTTGGCGACGACGCCCGCGCCGACGGTGCGACCGCCTTCACGGATGGCGAAACGCAGGCCTTCTTCCATGGCAATCGGTGCAATCAATTTGACCGTGATCGACACATTGTCGCCCGGCATGACCATCTCCGTGCCTTCCGGCAAGCTGATTGCCCCGGTAACGTCCGTCGTGCGGAAATAGAACTGTGGCCGGTAATTGGCGAAGAACGGCGTGTGTCGTCCGCCTTCTTCCTTCGAGAGCACATACACTTCGCCCGTGAAATGCGTGTGCGGCGTGATGCTGCCCGGTTTTGCCAACACCTGACCGCGCTCGACATCCTCACGCTTCGTGCCGCGCAAAAGCGCGCCAATGTTGTCGCCTGCCTGTCCTTGATCCAGCAATTTCCTGAACATTTCCACGCCGGTGCAGGTGGTCTTTTGCGTGGGCTTGATACCGACAATCTCGATTTCCTCGCCCACCTTGATGATGCCGCGCTCAACACGCCCCGTCACCACGGTACCGCGCCCGGAAATGGAGAACACGTCTTCAATGGGCAGCAGGAAGGGTTGATCCACGGCGCGCTCCGGCGTCGGAATGTAGCTGTCCAAGGCTTCTGCCAAGGCGAGAATCGAGGGTTCGCCGATTTCGGATTGGTCACCTTCCAGCGCCTTCAGGGCCGATCCTTTGACGATGGGAATATCGTCGCCGGGGAATTCATATTTGGAAAGCAGTTCGCGGATTTCCATTTCCACGAGTTCCAGCAATTCCGCGTCATCGACCTGGTCGGCCTTGTTCATGTAGACCACGATGAACGGCACGCCCACCTGGCGGGAAAGCAGGATGTGCTCGCGCGTCTGCGGCATGGGGCCATCGGCGGCGGAGACCACCAGAATCGCGCCATCCATCTGCGCCGCGCCGGTGATCATGTTCTTCACATAGTCGGCGTGGCCCGGACAATCGACGTGCGCGTAGTGCCGGTTGGCCGTTTCATACTCGACGTGCGCCGTATTGATGGTGATGCCGCGCGCCTTTTCTTCCGGCGCGGCGTCGATCTGGTCGTAGGCTTTCGCCTCGCCGCCGAACTTCCTCGACAATACCGTGGTAATCGCCGCCGTCAAGGTGGTCTTGCCGTGGTCAACGTGACCAATCGTCCCCACATTCACGTGAGGTTTCGTCCTCGAAAACTTTTCCTTTGCCATTTCAGCACTCCCAAAGCCAAACAAAAAATAGAAACTCGTTCATCAACCGCCAAGGCCAATGGTGCCCATGGGCAGGATCGAACTGCCGACCTCTCCCTTACCAAGGGAGTGCTCTACCACTGAGCCACATGGGCA
>JAISLJ010000182.1 GCA_031290955.1 Zoogloeaceae bacterium
CGCTCCGCATGGAAGGACTCCCTCACCCGGCGCTTCGGGCCACCCTTGTATGTTCCCCCTTACCGACGAAAGCGGATAGATTTCCACGGTTTTGTTGGTCTGGTCGGACAGTTCGTTGCCCCCTTGGAAGAGAATTCCGTGGGAGAGTATTGAACGTCCGTCCGGTTTTTCCGCCCGAACCCGGACGGTTACCCAGGATCGATAATCCTGCATTTGCAAGGAAAAGAGTTGAACATGAGCGGAATGAGCGAGAAGTTTGTTGGCATCGATGTTTCCAAGGCGACTCTGGATGTTCATATTGATGCCGACAAGAAGTCGTTGCACATGCGCTACGATGACGAGGGCCTTGCCCGGATCGTGGCGTGTCTGTTGGAAGCCGCGCCGAAGCTGGTGGTCATGGAGGCTACGGGCGGATTGGAGGGGCAGGCGTTCCCTTTTTCTCCTGCGGGTTTCAAGGAGAAATTGCCGTCCGCAGGACCCGCAGTACCTCAGGGCAGGAGTTTGCCGGGGTTCATCAGGCCCTTGGGGTCGAGTGCCGTTTTGATGGATTGCATGGCCGCGAGTTCCGGGGGGGATTTGTAGCGGCGGATGGTCTCGCGCTTGAGTTGGCCCAGGCCGTGTTCGGCGGAAATGCTGCCGGAGAGATGGTGGACAAGATCATAGACGATGCGATTGATTTCTTCCGCATGGGCAAGCAGGCGCGTATTCGCGGCGGGATCGGCGTGTGAGAGGTTGAAGTGCAGGTTGCCGTCGCCCAGATGCCCGAAGGTGACGTGGCGGATGCCGGGGAAGGCCCGCGCCAGCAAGGGTTCCACCTGTTCCAGGAATTCCGGGATACGGGAGATCGGCAGCGCGATGTCGTGTTTTACGCTGACGCCTTCGCGCCGTTGCGCTTCGGAAATGTGTTCGCGCAAGGCCCAGAGCTTTCTCGCCTGCGCGGGCGTCCGCGCCAGGATGGCATCAAGGATGCGGCCGCTTTCCATCTCCGTCGCCCAGAAGCGTTCCGCCGCCTCGCGCAGGGCCGCGCCTTCCTCGTCCTCTGTCCACGTGCCCAGTTCGACCAATACGTGCCAGGGCGCGTCGAATACGCGGGGCATGTCCGGAACATGTTGATACACGAGTTGCAGCGCGCGCGGCGAGATCAGCTCGAAGGCCGTGAGTCCGGCGGCGAAGCGTCCGCGCGTCCGTTCCAGGAGCGCGACGGCGGCGGCGGGCGAGGCCAGGCCCAGCCAGCCCAGCGTTTCGCTCTGGGGCGGGGCGAAGAGTTTCAGCGCGGCGGCGGTGATGATGCCCAGTGTGCCTTCCGCGCCGACCAGCAGATGTTTCAGGTCGTAGCCGGTGTTGTTCTTGCGCAGGAGATTGGGCGCGGGCAGGCATTCGCCATTCGGCAGGACGGCTTCCACGCCCAGCGTGAGGTCGCGCATCGTGCCGTAGCGCAGCACATGCACACCGCCCGCGTTGGTGGAAAGATTGCCGCCGATCTGGGCGCTGCCGCCGGAGGCAAGCCACAGGGGAAAGAGCCGTCCCGCCTCCTGCGCCGCCGCGCGGACTTCCGCGAGCGTTGCCCCGGCTTCCGCCACCAGCGTGTTGTTGGCGGGGTCAATGGCGCGGATGCGGCGCATGCGACACAACTGGATCACGAGCGCATCCCCCGAATCATCCGGCGTCGCGCCGCCGCACAGCCCGGTATTGCCCCCCTGCGGCACCATCGGCACCGCGTACGCAAGACAAAGCCGGACGATGGCGACAACCTCCGCCGTACAACCCGGACGCGCCAGGGCCAGGGCGCGGCCCGTGTAACGCCCGCGCCAATCCACAAGCGCCGGAGCCATCTGCGCCGCGTCGGTGACGAGGTGCTCGCCGCCAACGATCCCTGCCAGAGCCTCCAGGAACTGTCTCTTCTTCATATTTGCACCCTGTCAAGACCCGCCTGATCATATTCCGGGACGAATTGAATGCTATTGGTTTTTTTATGTTTCCACTCTTCGATGGCTTGCACAAGGGATACGGTGGAGTTGAGGAATATGGTGGTTGTAGGCTTCCAGCGGCTCATTCAAGCTTGTGCGGTTCGCCAGATGAGGTTCCACATGCAGAGGAACACGACCTTCACACAGCACAAGATCGCCACCGCAGCACTGCTCACGCGCCACATCCAGATTGTCCAGAACGAATGCGGGACCTCTTGTTGCCTTACGTCGGATGCTGGCACCGCCGCAGGTCTCGCAGATGTCTCTATGCCATCATTTTCCATCATGTGCTGCTCCCAAAAAGATTTGTGTCCTGACGTAGTCGCCCCTGCGAAATTCATTTTACCTCATGATTTTTCGTTGTCTCTCACCCGACGATCAGGCGCTGGCGAAATTTTGCCAAACGGGCGAACAGCGCTCAAAGCGCAAAAAAAACCGACCAGGCTAGTAGCCAGTCAAGTTGAATCAGATGTACATGGATATAGCCGGGCGAGTTTTCGTCGAGCGTCCTGGAGCCTCGCAACTGAACGTCTCGGCATATTCCAATTGCACCACACGATCCGCCAGCAGGCGCAGTGTCCAATGGTCATGCCCCTCTGGCTCGGGCGTACAGGCAAGCGCGATGATCTGCGCATTTTGCCTCTCCGTCAGCTTCGGCTTTGCCCCAGGACGCGGCTTCTCCTGCAAGGCCGCCTCCACGCTTTCTTCGACACATTTTTGC
>JAISLJ010000183.1 GCA_031290955.1 Zoogloeaceae bacterium
CTCTTCCTGCACGAGCGTCCGCTTCATCTCAAGCCTCCTTGGAATTCCCAGGGAGATACTATGACGACCGGACAACTATCGCGCTACAAAGGTGGACAGATAGGAAGCTCGCTACAAAATTCGGAATAAATGCTTGATCGGTAAACGTTTTTCTTGTTATCATCGCGCACTTCCTTCGTTTTGCGGAGGAACAATGGCGTCGGCGGGGCCATCCTGCCGACGGTTTGTCAACCAACCGCTGCCTTGCAGCAAGAATGGTCTCATCCCTCATGGAATCCTTTGCCCAACTGTTTGAAGAAAGCCTGGCCCGCTGGGAAATGCGCCAAGGCGAAGTCATCACCGCGGAAGTGGTGCGTGTCGATCAGAATTTTGTTGTTGTCAATGCCGGACTGAAATCCGAGTCCTATATCCCCATCGAAGAATTTTTGAGCGATCAGGGCGAAGTGGAGGCCCAGCCGGGCCAGTTCGTCAAGGTGGCCATCGAAATGCTGGAAGATGGCTACGGCGAGACCCGCTTGTCCCGCGACCGCGCCAAGCGCATCGAATCCTGGAGCTTCCTTGAGCATGCGCTGAATGACGGCTCGCTGGTCTCCGGCACCATCACCGGCAAGGTGAAGGGCGGCCTGACCGTCATGACGAGCGGCGTGCGCGCCTTCCTGCCCGGATCGCTCGTCGACCTGCGTCCCATCAAGGACACCACGCCCTACGAGGGCAAGACCCTCGAATTCAAGGTCATCAAGCTGGATCGCAAGCGCAACAATGTGGTGGTCTCCCGCCGCGCCGTGCTGGAAGCCAGCGTCGGCGAGGAACGCGACAAACTCCTCGAATCCCTGAAAGAGGGCACCATCGTCAAGGGCATCGTCAAGAACATTACCGACTACGGCGCGTTCGTCGACCTGGGCGGCATTGATGGTCTCCTGCACATCACCGATCTCGCCTGGCGGCGTGTGCGCCATCCCAGCGAAGTGCTGACCGTGGGCGACGAGATCGAGGCGAAAGTGCTGAAGTTCGATGCGGAGAAAAACCGCGTCTCCCTGGGTTTGAAGCAATTGGGCGAAGACCCGTGGGTCGGCATTGCGCGGCGCTATCCTTCCGGCACCCGTCTCTACGGCAAGGTCACGAACCTCACGGACTACGGCGCTTTCGTGGAAGTCGAGCAGGGCATTGAGGGTCTGGTACACGTCTCCGAGATGGACTGGACGAACAAGAATGTCCATCCTTCCAAGATCGTGCAACTGGGCGACGAAGTGGACATCATGATCCTGGAGATCGACGAGGAACGCCGCCGCATCTCGCTTGGCATGAAGCAGTGCCAGCCCAACCCTTGGGAGGAGTTCTGCCAGGATTTCAAGAAGGGCGACAAGATTTCCGGCCCGATCAAGTCCATTACCGATTTCGGCATCTTCATCGGCCTGCCCGGCGGCATCGACGGCCTTGTGCACCTCTCCGACCTCTCCTGGAATCTTCCCGGCGAGGAGGCGATCCGCAACTTCAAGAAGGGCGACGAAGTAAATGCCGTGGTGCTGGCCATCGACGTGGAAAAGGAACGCATCTCCCTGGGCGTGAAGCAGCTCGAAGGCGACCCATTTACCAACTACATCGCCACGCACGAGAAGAACTCGGTCGTCTCCGGCACGGTGAAATCCGTCGACGCCAAGGGCGCGGCGATTGTGCTGGATGGTGAGGTGGAAGGCTACCTGCGCGCCTCTGACTATTCCCGCGAGCGCATCGACGATCTCTCGCTCGTCCTGAAGGCGGGAACCGCGATCGAGGCCATGATTCTCAACGTGGATCGCAAGAGCCGTTCCATCCATCTTTCTGTCAAGGCGAAGGACCAAGCTGAGCAGGCGGAGGCGCTGCAAAAGGTGAGCGCGGAATCGGCAAGCTCCGGCACGACCAATCTGGGAGCGCTCCTGAAAGCCAAGCTGAACCAGCAGGAATGATGGTTCCGGCATGACCAGGTCAGAATTGATCGAGCAGCTGGCAAAGCGTTTTTCCATGCTGGTGCCCAAGGACGCGGAATACGCGGTGAACGTGATTCTCGATGCGATGTCCGGCGCGTTGCTCTCCGGCGACCGCATCGAGATCCGGGGCTTCGGCACCTTCACCCTGAACCGCCGCCCCGCCCGGACCGGACGCAATCCGAAGACGGGCGAACAGGTCCATGTGCCGGAAAAATGGGCGCCCCATTTCAAGGCGGGCAAGGAATTGCGTGACCGCGTGGATCCGCGCCTCAGGACTCCCTCCTCTTGAATCCCGTGAAGGCGCATCCTCCTTTCCCGGAGGATGCGTCGCCTGCGGATACGCAAGAGCAAGACAATGCAGAACGAATCGTGGCTTTCCCGCAGCCTGGCCGCCGTCTGGCATCCCTGTACGCAGATGCGCCATCATGAGGCGGGAGCGCAGGCCTTGCCGCTTGTGCCCATCCAGCGTGGGGAAGGCGCGTGGCTCTACGATTTCGACGGGCGTCGCTATCTGGACGGGATCAGTTCGTGGTGGACGAATCTTTTCGGTCATGCCAATCCGCGCATCAACGCCGCGCTGAAGGCGCAACTGGAAACCCTGGAGCACGTGTTGCTGGCGGGGTTCACGCATCAGCCGGTCATCGAGCTTTCCGAGCGTTTGTCCGCGCTTGCCGGGGGCGCGCTGGGACATGCCTTCTATGCTTCCGACGGTGCGTCGGCTACGGAAATCGCGCTCAAGATGAGTGTTCACGCCTGGCGAAACCGGGGCCAGACACAAAAAAACCGCTTCCTGTGCCTGGAAGGCGGCTACCACGGCGAGACCATCGGGGCGCTTTCCGTCACGGATATGCCGCTCTTCCGGGACGCCTATGCGCCACTCGTGCGCCAGAGCGGAACTGTGCCGTCGCCGGATTTTCGTCGGGCGCATCCGGGGGAAGACGCCGTTGCCGTCGCCCGCCGCGCCGCGCAGGCGCTGGAAGCCGCGCTTGCGGCCGGAGAAGGGAACATCGCCGCGCTGATCGTCGAACCGCTGGTGCAAGGCGCGGCGGGCATGGCGATGTACGACCCGGAATACTTGCGCCGCGCCCGCGCCCTGTGCGATCAATACGAGGCGCACCTCATCGCGGACGAGATCGCCGTCGGCAACGGGCGTACCGGCACCTTTTTCGCCCACGAGCAGGCCGGGATTCGTCCTGATCTCCTGTGTCTTTCCAAAGGCATTTCCGGCGGCTACCTGCCGCTTTCCATCGTGCTCTGCCGCGATGAAATCTTTGCCGCCTTCTATGACATGGAGACGCGCCGGGGCTTCCTGCATTCCCACTCCTACACCGGCAATCCGCTTGCCTGCCGCGCGGCGCTGGCGACGCTCGACATTTTCGCGGAAGACGATGTTCTTGCCGCCAACCAGAAGCGGGCGGCGGCGCTTCGGGAGATTCTTGCGGCCCTGGCGGAGGCATGCCCCGAAGTGCGCCACCCGCGCCAACGCGGCATGATCGCCGCTTTCGACGTGGCAACGGACGACCCCGCCTTTTCCCGCCGTTTCCACCGCGCGGCGCTGGAGAACGAAATCCTGCTGCGTCCCATGGGCAACACCATCTATTTCATGCCGCCCTACATCGTGCGCGAAGCGGAAATCGCCTTCCTCGGCGAAGCCACGGCCCGGGCGCTGAAACAGGCGCTCATCCCGAAATCCTCCGGCTGATTTTGCCCTTTCCTGCACAGTATCTACACGGCGGGTAGATATTCCGGGTGCGCGGGTATCCTGCCAGCTGGTTCTCTCGCGCACGTAGGGTTTGAAACGCCCCAAACCTCCAAAGCTTCGTCATTCTTCGGGCCGCAGGCCCGTGGCAATACGTATCCAAGCCGTAACTCATTGATTTAAAAAGAGGGTTACGGTATTCCCGTATCGGGGATGGACTCAATTATGGACTTTTCCCTGTTCGCTGGCAAGCGCGTCTGTAGCGAGCTTCCTATCTGTCCACCTTTGTAGCGCGATAGTTGTCCGGTCGTCATAGTATCTCCCTGGGAATTCCAAGGAGGGTTGAGATGAAGCGGACGCTCGTGCAGGAAGAGGTG
>JAISLJ010000184.1 GCA_031290955.1 Zoogloeaceae bacterium
GGCAGATCAAGGAGAAAAGGTATGCGGACAAATACCGCGACCAAAACCAGCCGATTTACTTGATCGGGGTGGAATTCGGCAAGGAAGCGCGCAATGTGCTGGATTTTCAGTGGGAGAAGGCATGAGAACGCAAGCGAGACAAGAACAAGAGGGGATTGCGCAAAAGGCAATTGCCTTGCGTGAGGAAAACTCCTTGCAATGACGGTTACTCGGCAGTCAGTAATTTTGCGCACATAAACATACCAAATACGCAAACAACTTCAGGTTGCGTCATTCTCCGGGCCGTAGGCCCGTGGCAATCCAGAAGGCCGTGTGGATTGCCATGTCGCTATGCGCCTCACAATGACGAAAGTTTGGGGCTTCTCGTCATGGCGGGGCATGGCAGGGGGGCTGGCACTTGCACAAAAATAGGAGCGCGGGTTTACAAACATGACTGTCATACCAAAAAAATCTGCCTCTACGCAAATACCATGCAAAACCAAATGAAATATAGTGTGCTCGCCCTGCTGATCCCCGCTCCCTGAATTGCGCGGCGCATGAAAATCCGCAACAATTCCACCTTGGCGTGCATCACGGAGCGTATCTCTCATGACAACCCTTCCCAAGCTGGCCCTGGGGCCGCTGCTCTGGTTCTGGCCCAGGGCCGATGTGCTGGCGTTTTATGCGGAAATGGCCGCGCATCCCGCGCTGGATGTGCTTTATCTCGGCGAAGTCGTCTGCGCTCGTCGCCAGCAGATGCGCCTTGATGACTGGCTGGCGCTGGCGCGCGACCTCGTTCGTTCCGGAAAGGAAGTGCGCTTTTCCGCGCAGGCGCTCCTGGAATCGGAATCCGACCTGAAGGCGCTCCGGCGGCTGTTCGATGAATGCGCCGCAGGCCATTTCACCGTGGAGGCCAACGACCTGGGCGCAGTGAGCCTTGCCATCGAGCGCCAGCTTCCCTTCGTCTGCGGCCCGCATCTGAACATCTACAACGAGGAAACCCTGGCCTGGCACGCCCGGCAAGGCGCTGTCGGCTGGACGCCGCCCCTGGAAGCCTCGCGGGAAATGGTCGCACGCATCCACGAGAGGCGTCCGACCGGAATGGCGACCGAGGTCTTCGTCTTCGGGAAACTGCCGCTTGCCTTTTCCGCCCGCTGCTTCACCGCCCGCTACTACGACCTCAACAAGGACGATTGCCGTTTTCGCTGCCTGGAGCATCCGCAAGGCTTGCTGGTGAAGACCCGGGAAAACCAACCCTTCCTCACCATCAATGGCATTCAAACCATGTCGGGGCAAACCCAGAATCTCATCGGCGCGCTTGCCGACCTGCATACCCTGGGGATCGAGATCCTGCGGCTCTCGCCGCATCCGGGGATCATGCCCGTCGTCCTCGATGCCTTTGATGCCGCCCGTCGCGGCGCCTCCGTCAGCCTCCCCGAAACGCTCGCGGGCGAGGAAGGTTTCTGCAATGGCTATTGGCTGGGCGAGCCGGGAATTGTCTGGAAACCGGCCTGGAAAGCGGCATGATCCGCCGGGAGCGCGTCAGAGCGCGCCCAGCGCGTAACGCGCCAGCAGGTTCTTGAGTGGGGAAACGCGGTTGGCGAGTGCCAGTCCCGCGTTGCGCAAAAGGGGGAAAGCGAGCGTTCCGGCGCGAAACAGACGCCGCAGGGCATCCGTCGTCCGCTGCATGAGGAGGATTTCTTCCTTCCGGGCGCGCGCGTAGCGCATCAGGAAGCGTTCCGCGCCGATATCCTGCCAGGCTGGCGTTTTCAGGAGCAGTTCGGCCAGGATGCGGGCATCCTGAAAACCAAGGTTGACGCCATGCCCGGAAAGAGGATGGATGCCGTGCCCGGCGTCGCCAACCAGCGCCAGGCGATGCTGGACGATCTCCGGCACGCGAATGAGGCGCAGGGGAAAAGCCGTGGCGGGCGTGATCGTCGTCAGCCGCCCCAGAACATGGCCTCCGGCTTGGGCGACCCGCTCGGCCAAGGCTGCGGGGGAAAGGGCGCACAGCGCGTCGGCATGTTCGTCCGGAGTCGACCAGACAATCGAGATTCGTTCCCCCGGCAGCGGCAGGTAGGCCAGCACGCCATCCTCGCGGAACCATTGCCAGGCGATTCCCCGGTGCGGCTGTTCCGTCGTGAAGTTGGCGACCACGCCCTTCTCGCCGTAGCAAGTCGTGACGGCCTTCAGCCCGGTCTGCGCGCGCACCCAGGAATCCCGACCATCCGCGCCCACCACGAGACGAGCGGAAAGCCGTTCTCCGCCGGTGAGGGTCAACGTTGCCGCTTCAGGACGAATTTCCAGCGCCTCGGGCGAGGCCGGGCAAAAACGGGTCAGGTTGGCTTGGCGCTTGATCCCTTCCCAAAGTTCACAGGCGATGAGGGAGGATTCCAGAATCCAGCCCAGTTCGGAAACTCCGGTCTCGAAGGCGGAAAAGCCAAGTTCGCCGCCGAGATCGCCAAACACCCGCATGGCGGCAATGGGCGCGATGCGCGCATGCGCCAGATGTTCCCAAGCGCCAATTTTCCCAAGAAAAGCGGCATTTGCCGGGCTGACGGCATAGATGCGCGCATCCCACCCTTCCGGGCGCACCGGCGGCGGCGCGCTTTCAACCAAGGCAATGGAAAGCGGACTCGTCGAGAGTGCCGCAGCAAGGCTCGCGCCTGCAAGCCCGCCGCCCACAATGGCAAGATCAAAGCGTCTCGCCGAAGGCTGTCCCGCAGACGGTCCTGCGGACGGCAACATTGCGGACGACAGTCCTGCGGATGGCAATATTGCGGGCTGCGCGATCACGGACGGCAATTTTCCTTTCCCCCGCCGGACGGAGAAAAGCTCAGGCGGAGGCCGAAGCCGAGAGCGCCTTGATCTGGGCGGAGAGGCGGCTTTTGTGCCGCGCAGCCTTGTTCTTGTGGATGATTTTCTTGTCCGCGATCCGGTCAATGACGGATACGGATTCCCGGAACACGTTCTGGGCGACGGTCTTGTCGCCTGCGGCAACAGCCTGCCGCACGCGCTTCACAGCGGTGCGCAGCGTGGAACGCAGGCTGGCATTGCGCGCGCGCGTCTTGAGCGTTTGACGGGCGCGCTTTCTGGCTTGTGCACTATTGGCCATAGAAATCCCAATTCGGTGGAAAAATGAAGGGCGCGATTCTAATCCCGGAACGCAGGAAACGCAAGCCGCTTCTTCGCGTGTATCGCTTCCGGGGGGACGGAAGGATCGGCATGGATGCAGGCGGGTCGTGAAAACCATCCGGCACGACTCTGGGTGCGCAATGCCAATTGCGCGGAAAGGGTGTGCGGCTTTGCCATCCCTTGGGCGATGGCAAGACGCCGGTGCTCTAGGGTAGACTTCCCCCTTCCCCTTTTTCCTGATTGCAGCCCGCAAAACCAAAACACATGACACAGAGCATTCCCCAGATGGACCCGGCGCTCGTCGTTGGCGTCGGCGAATTGAACCGGATGGCGCGGCGCTTGCTGGAAGGGAATCTGCCGCTCCTGTGGGTGGCGGGCGAGATTTCCGGTTTTACCCGCGCCGCGTCCGGACATCTGTATTTCGTCCTGAAGGATGATGCGGCACAGGCGCGCTGTGTGCTCTGGCGCAACAAGGCCGCCCTGCTGAGTTTTCGTCCCGAGAACGGCCAGAAGGTCGAGGCGCGCGCGCATGTGACGCTGTTCGAGGCGCGTGGCGACTATCAGCTTGATGTGGAAACCCTGCGTCTTGCCGGGCAGGGAGCACTCTTCGAGCGTTTCCTCGCACTGAAGGCAAAGCTCGCTGCGGAAGGGCTGTTCCGTCCGGAGAGAAAACGGCCCTTGCCGCCTTTCGTCCGGCATCTGGCGCTGGTCACGAGTCCCAGGGCGGCGGCCCTGCAAGACGTGCTCGCCACGCTGGCCCGCCGCGCCCCGCATGTGCGGGTCACACTCTTTCCCACCGCCGTGCAGGGAGAAGGCGCGGCGACGGAGATTGCCGCCGCGCTCGCCCAGGCCGCCGCTTCCGGGCAGGATCTGATCCTCCTGTGCCGGGGCGGCGGCGGCATGGAGGATTTGTGGGCCTTCAACGAGGAGCGCGTCGCCCGCGCCATCGCGGCCTCCCGCCTGCCGGTGGTTTGCGGCGTCGGGCACGAGACCGATTTCACCATCGCCGATTTCGTCGCCGACCTGCGCGCGCCCACGCCCACCGCCGCCGCCGAACTGGCCGCGCCCGACCGCCGCGCCCTGCTCCTGCGTCTGGCGGAAATCCAGGCGCGGCTATTGCGCCGGACGGAAACCTGCCTGCGCCAGTGGGAAGCGCGGCTGGATCATCTCGCGGCGCGCCTGCCTTCTCCCACCCGGCAACTCGCCTTGCGCCGGGCGCGGCTTGCCGGTTTGCAGGCGCGGCTTTGTCCTGCGGGCCGCTTCTGCCTGGATGGCGCGGCGCGCCGCCAGCAGGCGCTTGCCCATCGTCTGGAACGCGCCCGACCCGCGCTCGCCGCGCAGGAGGAAATCCTGGCGCGTCTCGCGCTCCGTCTCGCGCACGCCGGACGATCCGGCATACGGGCGCAAGACGGGCATCTGGAGCGCCTCGCCTCCGGCCTGCGCGGCCTGGATCCCCTGGCGGTACTCGCGCGCGGCTATGCCGTGGCGCGGGACGCAACAGGACACATCGTGCGCAACGCCACATCCCTGAAACCCGGAGACGCGCTGCAACTGGAATTCCACCACGGCAAAGCGCAGGCGCGCATCGAGTCGTCCTGCGGACGGCAATTGCCCTGCGGGCAAGTACAACCACAGTTGCCGCTGGAGGAAGACACGGGGGATACGGCATCGTGAAGACATATGCGGCGCTTCGCGCCAGGCGGGAGAGAGAAGCAAGCGGCGCGGACGGGAAGGGCATCCCGCAAATGAAGGCTGGTGGATTGCCGCGTCGCTACGCTCCTCGCAATGACGAGGGTTGGAATGCCTCGCCTTCCTTTCTCGTCACGATGAAGGGTTGGGGGTTGGGCGTGTTGTTGCGGGCGGACGTTCCATTCTTGCGACCACGCCCCACTTCGTCATTGCGAGGGCCGAAGTGCGAGGCGTCCAAACCCCCGTCATTGCGAGGGCCGAAGGCCCGTGGCAATCCACTTCCACGGTTCGGCGCGAATGCGCCCATATTCTTACCCTGCGGCGATTCCCCCGCGCCGTTCCCCTCGCCCGCTTGGCGGGAGAGGGTGGCGCGAAGCGCCGGGTGAGGGCGTTCTTCCATGCGGAGCGCAGCGACGGTAATTTTGCCCAACCTTCCAGCGGAAACAACGCCCAAGGAAAAGTATGCGGCGCTTCGCGCCGGAGGGTGCACTCCCTTGTATCTTCCCCTTGCAGGCCGAAACGGATAGATTCCACCCGTTTGACCGGCCCGGCTGGATAGTTCGTTGCGCCCTTGGAACAGAGATGATTCCGTGAGAGAGCCAGGAGC
>JAISLJ010000185.1 GCA_031290955.1 Zoogloeaceae bacterium
TGGGCGTTCGCCATTTCATTTGCCATCTTTATCAGTTCGGCAATGACTTCCTCGTTGGAGATCATGCCGTTCAAGTAGGCTTTCATGGCGACGGCTAGCCGTTCAGAGAACTTTTCGGATTTGACGAGGTTTGTCCTGCGGTAGATCGACACTTGTTCAGCGAGCAATTTTTTCAGGATTTCGACCGCGAGATTCTTCTCTTTCATCCTCCCGATTTCCGCAAGGAATTTCGGGTCGAAGAGGGAAAAACCCGTATCCTTGCGGCTCGTGGTTTTGCGCTCGCCCGCGCAGTCGGGGGCCTATCTGGAAAACTGACCAAGATGGCGTAGGCTGGATATACTCTTGAAATCGAAAATGTCCGGATAGTGACGGATACAAAATTGATCTGCGCGATGGGAAGATCGAGGAGGAAATTTGGAAATATCCATGTCCTACTACCGACGATGAGGATACTCTTAATCCGGGCAGGCTCATACTAGGTCTTGTGGGAGGATATGGATATGGCCCAGAGATGGCGGAGAAATGGGCCTATCGGTGCACGGTGTATAACCTCGAAGTAGAGGAGTTCCACACCTATTTCGTGGGGGAAAGCGGGGTATGGGGGCACAATTGTCCGGAACCCATGAGTGGAAATCATTGTATGGAACATGCAAAAGATGGCAATCCACACCCCCACCCAGTCTGTGAAACGCCTCGTGCCAAGAACCGGTGTGTGGATTGCCACGGGCCTTCGGCCCTCGCAATGACGAGGTGGGACGTGGTCGCAAGAATGGGACATCCGCCCGCAACGACACGCCCAACCCCCAACCCTTCATCGTGACGAGAAAGGAAGCGCGAGGCATCCAAATCCTCGTCATTGCGAGGAGCGTAGCGACGCGGGGGTGACCAACATGCAAACCATCACGAAAACCGGGGATATCTTGAGAGAGCGCCAGGCCGCAAACTTGCATGAATCCGAAAAAGTATATGCGGATAGAATTCTCTGGCTCAAATGAACATGCAGGACGAAAAGTGCCTTGAACTCTTCGTCTTGCGGCAGTGCCGCACTGGGAGGCGCTGCGCAGGCGTTCATGCTTTGCGGTAGAATCGTCGGGCAGCGCGGCCTTTTCCTTCCCGTCCCGGTTTCATGAGCGATCTCTTTTCCAGCCCTCCTTCCGCCAATGGCCCTTCCGCTTCCCGGTTTCCGCCCCTGGCGGAGGCTCTGCGTCCGAAAACGCTGGAGGAAGTTGTTGGCCAGCGGCATCTGCTGGGGCTGGGCAAGCCCTTGCGACTTGCGTTCGAGGCGCGGCAGCCACATTCCATGATCTTCTGGGGGCCGCCCGGCGTGGGGAAGACGACGCTCGCCCGCCTGATGGCCGACGGCTTTGATTGTGATTTCATCGCGCTTTCCGCCGTTTTCTCCGGCGTGAAGGAAATCCGCGAGGCCATGCGTCAGGCCGAGGCGGGGCAGGCGCGTATGCGGCGCACCATCCTTTTTGTCGATGAGGTGCATCGCTTCAACAAATCGCAACAGGATGCCTTCCTGCCCTATGTGGAATCAGGCGCCATCACCCTGATCGGGGCCACGACGGAAAATCCCTCTTTCGAGGTGAATTCGGCCCTTCTCTCCCGCGCTGCCGTCTATGTGCTGAAGCCCTTGGAGGAAGCGGAACTCGGCGAACTCTTCGAGCGGGCGCGCGCTCGGGCGTTTCCGGATCTCGCCTTCGAGGAATCCGCCCGCGACCGGCTGGTTGGCCTGGCCGACGGCGACGCGCGCAAGCTCCTGAATCTCCTGGAGCAACTCGTCATCGCCGCGCACGGGGCCGGGATCACGGAGATTGACGCCGCTTTCGCCGCCGACGCGCTGGCGCAGAACCTGCGCCGCTTCGACAAGGGCGGCGACGCCTTCTACGACCAGATTTCCGCCCTGCACAAATCGGTGCGCGGCTCCAGTCCGGATGCGGCGCTCTACTGGTTCTGCCGCATGCTGGATGGCGGCGCGGACCCGCGCTACCTTGCCCGGCGCATCGTGCGCATGGCCTGGGAGGATATCGGCCTGGCCGACCCTCGCGCCGCCCGCGTGGCGCTGGACGCTGCGGAAACCTACGAGCGCCTGGGTTCTCCCGAAGGCGAGCTGGCCCTGGGGGAAGCCGTGCTCTACATGGCTGTCGCGCCCAAGTCGAACGCGGGCTACATGGCGTTCAACGCCGCCCGCGCCTTCGTGCGCAAGGATCAATCGCGCCCGGTGCCGGAACACCTGCGCAACGCGCCCACGCAACTCATGCGGGAACTGGGCTATGGCAAGACCTACCGCTATGCCCACGACGAGCCGGAAGCCTATGCCGCCGGAGAAAGTTATCTGCCGGAAGCAATGGATGCGCCCAACTGGTATCGCCCCACGCCACGCGGACTGGAAGCGAAGATCCGCGAAAAACTTGCGCACCTGCGCGAACTGGACGCCCGATCATCGTCCCGCAGCGGGCAAGCCCGCGAAAATCCCTTGCCGGAGGATGCAAAGCCGGAAGCGTGAATCGGTACATCGCGGCACATCGGCGGTACAGCGGCAAACCGCTGTTACGAGCTTTTGAATCTGTCCGCTTTCATGATTTTCAAATTGTCCGCTTTTTTGTGCCGTATGCCAATTGCCGGAGGGCGTAGCCCGTAGGCAATTGGCATGCGGCGGCGG
>JAISLJ010000186.1 GCA_031290955.1 Zoogloeaceae bacterium
ACAGGATCGAAATAAAAGCTGTTTTGCATCAGGAGAAATTCGCAGGAAATGTGATTCCGGGCAAATAAAATGGAACCTGTTGGTACAAAATTGGTACACTTTGGCACAGGGAAATCCACAATCCCAAAAGAGAGAAGCCTTGAAAATCGCGGGATTGCGGGGGAAACGCATTGCCGGATGGCAGCAATGTCCCGACGCCGCCGCCGAGTGGCAATGATGAAATCATCTATGGCGACGGCAGCACGCAGACGGATCATACGGTTTCCGGGAACGAGAACAACAACACCATCCTCTTCAACGATGCCTGGCTCGCAGATGACTTCAAGATCGTCGATGGCAAGGGCGGCGTGGATACGCTGAGCGCGGTTCTGCGCCTTGGCTCGGTGGTGCATGACATCACCACGAAGAGCGTCGAGAAAGTGCGCGTGCAGGCCGAGCAGCGCATAGACGATGGCAAGATTGCCTCTGGCGACAACAACATCGTCGATGGCGCGCAGATCGACGCGGAAAAGTTCTTTGGCGTCAATGTCTGGGAAAGCTACAAGAGCCGCGCCGATGTGGTCGTTGAAGACATCACCATCTACGACAAGGCGCAGCCCATTCCCGCGGGCGATGCGACCCTGAAGCGCGTGACGGCGGATGTGACGTTCGAGTTCCGCGATTCCGATCCCGGTCACGTGGATTTCGCCGCCTATTTCAATCCGCATTCGCTGGTTTCGGGCGAAGGCGGCAAGTCTGGCGGGAGCCTGACCCTGTGGGTGGATAACCTGGATCCCAGCAAGGCGGAACTGGAAGACGCCTGGTTCGAGCGCGTGGAATTCTCGCTGGATGGCCATGCCATCAATCTGGATGTCTCCAAGCTGCAAGGCGCTAGCACCTATGCGGAATTGGGAAGCAAGCTGCAAGACGCGCTCAAGTCATATGCGCCCGACGCATCGCTTGGCATTCCCGATACCGTCGTTGCGCAGGTGAGAACCCTGCAAACCAAGGTGCTGGACCTGGCCAAGACCACCGCGGTGGATGGCAAGAGCACGCTGGAAGCGCATCCCATCCTCATCTCCTTCCCGGATGGCGCCACGGCTGGCGTCCTGGGCAAGGGGCGCATCTCCGTCAGTTCGCAGGATATTGCGGGCGATACCCTCTTCGGCACCAAGTATGAAACGGTGGATCCGCACGATTTCGGCGCGCTCGTCACCAGCAAGGTCGTTCTGGATAACGTCGGTTCCGGTTCCACCAGCGGATATCTGGTCATCGGCAGCCTTTCCACCGGCTACACCTCCACCTCGCGCGGCGTGCAGCAGTTTGACATCAAGGTGCAGCGCGACAGCCGTCTGGAAGTCATTTCTTCCACCAACAATTCGCTGGAAGTGGTGAACATCGAATCCGATGGCCAGTGGGTCAATCCCGGCAGCTATCTGAGCGATTACAACGATGATGGCAGCGTGGATGCGCGTTACGGCCTGCTGACCGTACTGGGCCATACGAATAACTATCCCGTCATCAATACCTACACGCAAAGCAAGGCCAATGCGGCGCTGGGCCATTATGACTGGCATACGGACGCATCGGGCCGCGCCCTGTGGCGCACCAAGGACGACACTGCGGAGAAGGGCGCGCCCCAGCCGGTTGACGGCTCGGTTGAGCAGGGCGGTTTTGGCCTGGCGGATATTCGCGTCCTGAACGCCAGCAAATTCCAGGGCAACCTTACCCTGAGCACATCGCTCACCGACGCGGTGCAAGACAAGTACCTGAACCAGCGCGACAACGCGCCCCAGGCTTCCGGCGCAGACAACATCTACTTCACGCCGGATCGCTCGCACTTCCAGTATGTGCTGGGCCAAACCAGCAACGTCTTTGACCTCGCCATCTCAAATGGCAACCTGCAAGGCCAGGCCGATCCGGGCAAAAATGGCGGTGGTACTGGCGTCGGCACACGGGAAGACGTGAAGATCACCATCAGCGGCACAGGCAGCAGCCGTGACGTGGTGAATACGCTGGTGCAAGATAGTTTTGCCATTGATGAAGATACTGGGCAGGCAACTGGAGCGGCCGCTGAAGCCACGCTGGAAACCAACTGGTTCCTGAACACGTGGAAGAACACGCACGAATACAACCGCGTGAACAAGTACAAGGAACTGGTCTATGATGCAGGCAAGAAGGATTCCGGCCTGCACGTGAACACCGGCGCAGGCGACGACACCGTTTCCAACCTGGGCGCGGGCGCGTGGGACGTGTTCCTGGGCACGGGTAACGACACCTACTACTCCGGCAACCTGGGCGACCGCGCCGTGTGGGTGTTCAATACCCGCAACCAAAGGCTGCTTGACGGTACTGCCGACCGCGATATCAATGACTTGCGCTCGGATGAAGATAACGTCTATGCCTTCAAGGGCACGCTGGATGTTCGGCTCACCCTGCCGAACCAGATTGGCGATGGCATCGCCAGCAATCTCCTGTTCAACGACGTGAATGACGAACGTCCGGATTATGTCTCCCTGAAGGTGGCGATTCCGGAAACGGCGGATGGCCTCATCACCGATTTGCAGATCAACCAGGCCATCAAGAAGGCGATCAATAGCGATCCCGTGCTCTCCAAATTGCTGGAAGCCGTGGATGGCCCGGCCAACACCCTGGTCGTGCGTTCGCTGATCGACGGCGTGGCGCTGGATGCCTTCGATCCGGGTACAGGTGTGGGGGGCGGCTACAAGAGCGCGGGCTATAGCGGCCTGACCGTCTCTTTCTACGCCGACCCTGGCTACACGCCGACGGCAGACCAACTGGCAGCCGCAAATGGCAAGACGGGTTCTGACCTCGTTGCCAAGGGCGACTACACCTCCGCGCTGGCGGGGCATTGGGTGGATACGAATAATGACGGAACTTTGGACACGTACTTTGACCTCGCCGGTTCGCGGGATGGAGGCCACATCACTTCCAACCGTGTGCACATCGAAAACGGTCAGGACGTAGTGGTGTTCTCCACCAACAAGGATAGCCAGGACGTGCTGGTGTTCGACGCCTTCGACTATGCCTCCGGCAGCAAAACCACCGTGGTGCACTTCAGCACCGATGACGCCACCAACAGCAACCGCGGCAACCAGTTGCAAAAGGATAAACCCATCTACCAAAGCGGTCGCCCGGAAACCTTCGAGGTCCGGTTTACCAAGGATCTGGAGTTGATAAACTCGAACCCGAGCACAAAAGCTCAAATCGCGATTCTGGGCGGCCGTAGTATCGTGCTGGACGGAACCGTCTCTGGTGGCGGCGCTGACTTCCCCTCAACCACGCCGCGTGGCATTGTGGATGCGTTCTTCGAGGCGTTTGGTGACGCACCCTACCTTGGTGCGCAGCCCGGCGGCGGGCAGCTGATTGGCTACACCGGCACGTCCCTTGGCAATCCGGGTTACTATTGGTACCAGACGACCAGCGGCGGCGTAACACGCTACTGGCAAGTTGAGTCGAATGCTGCCGGGGATGGCCTCATCTTCACGCAGATCGAAACCGATTCTATAGGCTCTCATAAAGAGACGCCCGTCTACAAGAACGAAAACGTGCGCTTCACTGACCCGGAAGACGCAACGAAACTTGTGGAAGCTCCGGTTTCCGGCGAGAACGAGCACTTCAGGTGGACGAATCTCAAGCCATCTAACTCGCTTGACCCGGAATCCTACACCAACCCAACTTCCGTGGTTGCCAAGCAGGATGGTCAGGATAACGGCCACGAAGCCAGCGCCGCCAAAATCGTGGTGGATTACTACGGTTCTTCGATCGCCTATGACGGCTTCTTCTGGTTCGGCAAGCCGAATGACGCCAGCGGTGTCAAGATCGAATACAAGAAGGGCTGGAACCATTCCGAACTTACCGATGCAATCGTCAATGCGGTCAACGCGGCGAATGTCGGCTGGACGGCAAAGAAGGAAGGCTCGGTCGTTACCTACGAACGCACCAGCACCGGCTCGCTTGATGATCCAAGCACCACATCGGTAGACGAGTGGCTGGCGTATTACGTTGGCAAAGACGGCAATGGCGACTATGTGCATCTGGGCGAGGTGACTGGCTCTGGCACGAAAGGGATTGCCCTTCTGCCGCTTGCTGACCTTAACTTGAGCGCGACTAGTGCTGGCGGTAACTTCACCTTCCTGGGCCTGAAGGTAACGATCCATGATACCGCCGATGAAAACGACCTTGGCAAGGCGATTGTGGATGCCTATGAGCTTGCTGTTGCCCGTGGTGATACGTTGAGCGATGTCCTCAAGGATTTGACAGGCGGCGTGCCGGGCGGTCTCTTCTTCGACTACGCCACTGGGAACTCCTATTATCAAGGTGCTGATGTCGCTGATGCGACGGCATATGGTGTTACGCCTCCTGGCGGCGGGGCGAAACTGGTCTTCAAGCAAACGACAGCCAAGGAAATTGATCTGGCTACGGTTCTTGCGGACACCGACCTGTTCAAGGCGGACCCCAGCCTGCGGCCTCTTGGGTTTGATCTGGCGCTTGATGACATAAATACCGGCACGTCTACCGCATACCTGACCTTCGAATTCGATGAGGCAGCGCATCCCGGCGGAGTCATCACCTACACCCCGACCGGTGGTGCACCAACAACGGCAATTATTTCGACGGGCACAACCGCAGCGAGTTTTGCGTCACAGTTTGCCACGCTTGGCACGTATGTTGACAGCAATGGCGGAAACTGGACGCTCAGCTTGGCTGGCGGCTTGTTTGGACCTGCCACGGTTTCGTTGCAGTACACCAGTGGGGGCACTCCTGGTCCCGTCGGTTATGCCCAATTGCGCGCGGATATCCTGGGTAAGATTGCGCGGACATCGGATCCCATCGTGACCACCGACACTGGTGGAACCATTGAGTTGGTCGACTTCGTGGATGGTGCTGGTAACGATCCCAGTTGGTTTCAGGAGCCTGTCATCGGCACCAACGGCATCAATATCTACGATTCTGGCCCTCGTGTGATCACGTTCGAGGATGGCAAGAGCCAGTGGCTGAACCAAATCGGCGTGGAGCATCCAGAGTATGAAGTCGAAGGCGACGCCGATTACCTGGACTTCTCCGCCTGGGATGCCTACAAAGTGGTGGAAGGCAGCACAACCTACGCCCAAACCACCGACACCGCCGGCACCGGTAACTACATCAGCATCACCGGCGGTTCGGACGGCGTCTATAACTTCACCCTGGTGGAAGGCAGCGGCGGCTCGAAGCTGCTGGGCATCGTGGATTTCGGCGAAACCGTCGATTTCAACGGTTCCAACTTCATCCTCTACAACGACATCATCGTTTGAGGTAGAAGCCCGGCCATATCATCCAAGCCTGAAGCCTTGGCCCTGAAGCCACTCGGAATTCCCCCGCCCTGAAAAGGACAAGGAAATCCCCCCAATCCCCGCCCCGGCGGGGATTTTTCATTGTAGGGGGAGCATCCTGCTCCCCAAAGTGGGGGCGGCTTCCAGCCGCCCTTCATTTGTGTGATGTCCTTCCCGCCCGCACCGCCGCTTGCTTCTCTCTCCCCCGCTCGGCGGGGGAGAGTGCCCCGGCAGGGGCGAGAGAGGGAGCACACCCTCCGGCGCAAAGCGCCGCATATGTTTCCTTGGACGTTGTTTCCGCTGGAAGGTTGGGAAAAATTACCGTCGCTTCGCTCCGCACGGAACAACTCCCTCTCCCGGCCCTTCGGGCCACCCTCTCCCCCCAAGGGGGCGAGGGGGACGGAAACAAGGGAATCGCCGCACTCCGAAGCGAACGGCGGCGCGGACGGGAAGGGCATCACGCACATGAAGGCCGGTGGATTGCCACGGGCCTGCGGCCCTCGCAATGACGAGAGTTTGGCGGTTTGGCGCATTTCCGTGGGCGGTCGTTTCATAATTGCGACCACAACCCACCCCGTCATTGCGAGGCGCGAAGCGCCGCGGCAATCCACCGGCCCTCACCGCGCAACTGTTGAACGGTTACGTGCGCATGTTCCAGGCCGCGTTTGAGCAAAGGCAGGTAGTCCTCGTTGCCCACGACAAAGGACAAAGGCTCCGCGCGCACCGTGCAGGAAGCAGCGAGCGAAAAGCAGTACGCGGATTGCGGCGATAACCGATTTGGTCAATCCATGCGGCGAGACGCAGACACAGGACGATGCAAAAGAATCGGTACGGAGACCGGGGAAGCATCATGTCACCAGAACAGGAATTGAAAAACGGCAAACAATAACATGGGGCAGCATGTAGAATATGCGCCTTCCTGTTGATCGGCCGCATCTCCTTCATGACCTTTGCTGCGCTCTCCCACCTTGACTGGCTCGAAGCCGAAGCCATCCACATCCTGCGCGAAGTCGCCGGGCAGTGCGCCAATCCGGTGCTGCTTTTTTCTGGCGGCAAGGATTCTGTCTGCCTCTTGCGCGTCGCCGAGAAAGCCTTTCGACCGGGCCGCTTTCCCTTTCCGCTCCTGCACATCGATACCGGCCACAACTACCGCGAGGTAGTCGCCTTCCGCGACCAGCGCGCCGCCGAACTGGGCGAGCGCCTGATCGTGCGTTCGGTGGAGGATTCCATGCGGCGCGGCACGGTTGTCCTCCGGCATGCGGACGAGCCGCGGAACCGGCACCAGTCGGTCACGCTTCTGGAAGCCATCGAGGAATTCGGCTTCGATTGCTGCATTGGCGGGGCGCGGCGCGACGAGGAAAAGGCGCGCGCCAAGGAACGCATCATGAGCTTTCGTGACGAATTCGGGCAGTGGGACCCAAAGAACCAGCGCCCGGAACTGTGGAACCTCTACAACGCCCGCGCGCACAAGGGCGAGAACATTCGCGCCTTTCCCATTTCCAACTGGACGGAACTGGATGTCTGGCAATACATCGAGCGCGAGCGCCTGGCCCTGCCGGAAATCTATTTCGCCCACACGCGCCCCGTGGTCATCCGGCAGGGCGCCATCGTGCCGGTGAACGTGCCCGCTTCCGGCGACGAGCTCCTGAACGTGCCCAGGGCGGACGAGAAAATCCTTGACCTGCGCGTGCGCTTTCGCACCGTTGGCGACATCACCTGCACCGCCCCGGTGGAATCGGAGGCCGACACGCTGGAGAAAATCCTGCTGGAGACCGCGACCACGACCATCACCGAACGCGGCGCAACCCGTCTGGATGACCAGACTTCCGAAGCCTCCATGGAACAACGCAAGAAAGAAGGTTATTTCTGATGCCCTCCGCCACGCATCCCCCGCTCGAAGACCACGGCCTGTTGCGCTTTCTCACCTGCGGCAGCGTCGATGACGGCAAGAGCACCCTGATCGGGCGACTCCTCTACGACAGCAAGACCATCCTTGCCGACACCCTTTCCGCCATCGAGAAAACCTCGCAGAAGCGCGGCCTTGCCAGCGTCGATCTCTCGCTCCTCACCGACGGCCTGCAAGCCGAGCGCGAGCAGGGCATCACCATCGACGTGGCCTACCGTTACTTTTCCACCGGCACGCGCAAGTACATCATCGCCGACGCGCCCGGCCACGAGCAATACACGCGCAACATGGTGACGGCGGCCTCCACCGCCAACCTCGCCATCATCCTGGTCGATGCCCGCCGGGGCGTGCTCACGCAGACGCGGCGGCATTCGATCCTCGCCCACCTGATGGGCATACCGCATCTGGTCGTTGCCATCAACAAGATGGATCTTGTCGACTACGCGCAGGATGTCTTCCGGAAAATCCAGGCCGACTATCTGGAGTTTGCCGCCCGTCGCGGCATAGAAGACCTGCATTTCATCCCGATTTCCGCCCTGAATGGCGACATGGTGGTCACGCGCGGCAAGGCGCTGGATTGGTACGTCGGCCCGACCCTGATCGACATTCTGGAAAACGCGCCCACCGCCCACAGCGAACACGCCGAACCATTTCGCTTTCCCGTCCAGTACGTCTGCCGCCCCCAGGATGCCGCCAACCCGGACTTGCACGATTACCGGGGCTTCATGGGCCAAGTTGCTGCCGGCGCGCTCCGGACGGGCGACGCCGTGACCGTGCTGCCCGCAGGCCGGACGACCAGGGTACGGGCCGTGCGGCTGGGCGGCGAGGAAATTGGCGTGGCGCGCGCCGAACAATCCGTCACCTTGCTGCTCGATGACGATATCGACATCTCCCGCGGCGACATGATCGCCGCCCATGACGCCCCGCCCCCCGCCCGGAAGGAAATCGAGGCCATCCTCTGCTGGTTCTCGGAGACGCCGCTCGACGGCGCGCGCACCTTCCTCATCCGCCACACCACGCGCGAAGCCAGGGCCAAACTCACCGCCATCACCCACAAGCTGGATGTAAATACGCTGGAGCGCCTTCCCGCCGAACAACTCGTCATGAACGACATTGCCCGTGTGCGCTTCAAGCTGGCACAACCCGTCTTCGCCGATCCCTACGCCGAAAACCGCGCCACCGGCGCGTTCATCGTCATCGACGAACGCACCAACAACACGGTCGGGGCGGGGATGATCCAGTGAAGGGCTGGCGGAAAAAGCCAGCCGCGCCAAGGCCGCCGCATTTTTTCCATCTTCATTCTTCCTGTCCCTGATCCTGCCCCGTTGCTCCGTCCCCATTGCGATTCATCCCGAAAGCATGTACTCTGGACGCCCCGATGGTTTCCATTGCAAAAGGCAGCATGAATCCTGGTCTTCAATCGCATACGCTGGTCTTTTTCCTTTCCGGCCTTGAACGGCTGGAGGCGGTGATGGGGGAGGCCGCAACGCAAAGTCGGCTTGGCGCTTTGTCGCAGGCGCTGGTCGCGCTGGTCTCCGAGGTGTTGCGCGATGAGGCGTGGGCGGAGGCGGTCCCCGACCTGCCGCGCGGGATGTGGGCCAATCGCTTCGGAATGCCGGAGCGAGCCGCCGACGCCCAGGCGGACAAGTTCGACGCCATCCGCGCGGCGGCAACCGAGCTGGGCATGGCGCTTGCCCAGGAGGTTTTTGGCGCGGCCACGGCGCGTCTTGCCGGGTTCCGGGTCGCGCTCCTGCCGAATGCGCCTGCGGCGCGTGAATTGGCGCGCCTGTGCGCCGCGCCTCCGGCAGACCTTGCCGCCGAGCGCGCGCTCTCCGAGGCACTGGCGGCGGATGCCCTGCGCACGTTCTTGCAGCCCATCGTCCGCTTTCCCGGCGGCGAGACGCTGGGTTACGAGGCATTGACCCGTGGCCCGGCAGGTTCGCCCATCGAGCGCGCTGACCGGCTCTTTGGCGCGGCGGCTCGCTGCGGACTGACGGCGCGGCTGGAAACCACCTGTGCCTTGTCCGCCCTGCGCTGGGCGGAATGCCTGGCCGCATCCGAATGGTTGAGCATCAATATCTCCCCCCTGAGCCTTGCCGACAGCGCCTTGCGCAAGGCGCTCGCGCATCCGGGCATCGTGGTTGAACTCACCGAGCATCTGCCGCTCACCGACGCGCATCGCATCCTGCCGCAACTGGCGCCGCTGCGCGTCCGGGGCGCCTTGCTCTCGCTCGACGACACCGGCTGCGGTTACGCCGACATGCAGGCGGTCCAGACCCTGCGCCCGGATTTCGTGAAGCTGTGCATCACCATCGTAAAGAGCGTGGCGCGTGATCCCGAAACCGTCCTCGCCAGCCTGGCGGAGACCATCGCCTACCTGAAGGCGCGTGGCATCGGCGTGCTGGCCGAAGGCGTGGAAACGGCGCGGGAGGCGGAATTGCTCGCCACATTGCCCATCGACTACGCCCAGGGCTGGCTCTATGGCAAGCCGCGCCCGGCGGCGGAGATTTTTCCGGAAAAGGCGCGCTCATGAAGAAACCGATCGCCCTCGTCCTTGCGCTTGCTGTGGCAATCGCGCTCCTTTTCCTCCTGCGCGATTCCCCCGCCAAGGCCGGTGCGGATGCCCTGCCCGCGCCGCGCCCGGCGCTCACGGTGCGCGTGGAAGCGCCGCGCTCCGAAATCCTGCCGGTGCGGCTGGCCGCCAATGGCAGCGTTGCCGCCTGGCAGGAGGCGGTCATCAGTTCGGACATGTCGGATCTGCGGCTGGTCGAGGTGCGGGCCGATGTGGGCGATGTCGTGCGCGCCCGCGAGGTGCTGGCGGTATTCGATGACGAAACGGTGCGGGTCGCCGTTGCCCAGGCGGAGGCGGCGCTCTCCGAGGCCGAGGCGCTGGCGCAGGAGGCGCGGGAAAATGCCCGCCGCGCCCGCTCGCTGGAGCACACCGGCGCGTTGAGCGAGCAGGCCATCCTGCAATACGTGACCGCCGAACAATCGGCCAAGGCGCGCATCCAGTCGGCCCAGGCGCGTCTGGCGGCAGAACGGCTGCGTCTGGAACGCACACGGGTGCGCGCGCCGGATCGCGGCATCATCTCCGCGCGCAATGCCACAGTCGGCGCGGTGGCCGGACTGGGCGGCGAATTGTTCCGCATGGTGCGGCAAGGCCGACTGGAATGGCGCGCGGAACTCATTTCTTCCGAGCTTGCGCGGGTGGCTGTCGGCACACCGGTTGCGCTGACGCTCCCCGGCGGCGAAAGGATCATGGGCAAGGTGCGGATGCTGGCGCCGACTGTCAATGCCGCCAATCGCGTGGGCCTGGTCTATGTCGACCTGCCTGCGGGGAGTCCGGCGCGGCCCGGCATGTTCGCGCATGGCGTGTTCGATCTGGGCCAGAGCGCGGGCCACACGCTGCCGTTCCAGGCGGTGGTGATGCGCGAAGCCTTCCACTACGTTTTCGTCCTCGACAAGGACGGGCGCGCGTGGCAGACCAAGGTAACGACGGGGCGACGTTTGGCGGCGCGCATCGAAATCACCGGCGGACTGGCGGAAAACGCCCGCGTGATCGTCACCGGCGCAGGATTCCTGCATGACGGCGATCTGGTGCGGGTGGAGGCGGGGACGGAAGCGGGCGAGACAGAGCAAGGCGCAAAAACATGACAGCGCCCGCGCCAGCGGTTTTGCCCGGAAGGGGCAGGTACACCCAACCTCGTCATTGCGAGGGCCGAAGGCCCGCGGTAATCCACACACCCGTTCCACGCTTGCCGCGCCGCTCTGCGCCTCGCTTTTTGACGAGTGAGCGCCACGGCGAAGCCGCAAATTTTTGCGCGCAATGCGCTTTCCCCCGATTTCCTGAATGAATGGAGAACAGATCATGTTGATGACGTGTCCCGAATGCAAGAAACAGATTTTCAGTAAAACGGTCGCCTGTCCGAATTGCGGGCATCCCGGCCCGTTTATCGCCGCCGGGGAGGAAGAAGCGCCTGGCGCGGCAAGACCGGAAGAACACCAAGGCGTGCAGGCAAACCCAACGCCGCCGCCCGAACCATCCGCCGCACGGGAAACCTCGCGCAAATCCTTGAAACGCATCGTAGCCATCGTACTCGCGGGCGGGGTGATAGTGGGGGCGTTCGCGGGATACGAGAAGCTGGCGCAGCCGCCGTCCGGCCTGGCCTCCGCCGTTCTCCCGAACGAACAGGCATCCTCCCCGGACGAGCAGGCTGCCAAGGCGCTCTTCGACAAGGGTATCGCCTTGCTGAAGCAGGGCAACGCCGATGCCGCCATCGCCGCCTTCGACGAAGTCGACCGCCGTTTCGGCCAAGACGTCTCGCCCGGCGTGCGCGAGTGGGTCGCCAGGGCGCTCGGCTACAAAGGCGTGACCTTGATACCCCAGGGCGACGCCGATGCCGGAATCGCCGTCTATGACGAAATCGCCCGCCGTTTCGGCCAGGACGCCTCGCCCGGTGTGCGCGAGCAGGTTGCCTTGGCGCTCCTCAACAAAGGCGTGACCTTGGAGATACTGGACAAAACCGATGCCGCCATCGCCATCTATGACGAAATCGAGCGCCGCTTCGGTCAGGACGACTCACCTGGCGTGCGCGGGCAGGTCGCTAGGGCGAAAGCCGGAAAAAAGTCTCTCCAGGGCGACTCGCCCGGCGAGCGCGAGCTGGCTGCCAAGGCGCTCCTCGACAAAGTCCAGCCCTTGTGGCGGCATAATAAACCCGATGCCGCCATCGCCGTCTATGACGAAGTCGACCGCCGTTTCGGCCAGGACGCCTCGCCCGGCGTGCGCGAGCTGGTCGCCAGGGCGCTCTTCGACAAAGGCGAGACCTTGGTGCAACAGGACAAACCCGATGCCGCCATCACCGTCTATGACGAAATCGAGCGCCGCTTCGGCCAGGACGCCTCGCTCGGCGTGTTCGAGCCGGTCAACTGGGCGCGAGCCAGAAGCGAGCAGATCACCAAGGCGCGAGCCGAAAAAAAGTTTTTCCAGGACGCCTCGCCCGAACAGGCTGCCAAGGCGCTCTTCGACAAGGGTGTCACCTTGCTGAAACAGGGTCAACGTGATGCCGCCATCGCCGCCTTCGACGAAGTCGACCGCCGCTTCGGTCAGGATGCCTCGCCCGGCATGCGCGAGCAGGTTGCCGGGGCGCTCTTCAACAAAGGCGAGACCTTGGTGCAACAGGGCAAACGTGATGCCGCCATTGCCGTCTATGACGAAATCGACCGCCGCTTCGGCCAGGACGCCTCGCCCGACATGCGCGAGTGGGTCGCCGGGGCGCTCTTCAACAAAGGCGATGCCTTGGGGCGACAGGGCAAACCCAGTGCCGCCATCGACGCCATCGCCGTCTATGACGAAGTCGACCGCCGCTTCGGCCAGGACGACTCGCCCGACATGCGCAGATGGGTCTCCAATGCGCTCCTCAACAAAGGCGTTGCCTTGGGGCGACAGGGCAAAGCCGATGCCGAAATCGCCGTCTATGACGAAGTCGACCGCCGCTTCGGTCAGGACGCCTCGCCCGGCGTGCGCGAGCAGGTCGCCAAGGCGCTCTACAACAAAGGCGTGACCTTGGGGAAACAGGGCAACCCCCCCCCCGTCGGACTGTTCGGCGTCGGCGATATCTCGCCCGATTTGTGGAAACAGGACAAAATCGATGCCGCCATCGCCGTCTATGACGAAATCGAGCGCCGCTTCGGCCAGGACGACTCGCCCGGCGTGCGCGAGCAGGTCGCCGAGGCGCGAGCCGAAAAAAAGTCTCTGCTCGCTTCGTGGGAGCCGCGGAAATATTTCGTGCAGGGCGAAGCGGCGAGAAACCGGAAACAATGGAAGGAAGCGGTCGCGCTTTATACCCAGGCGATCAAGGCCGATCCGAAGTTTGCCGAAGCCTATGATAAGCGTTCCGAGGTCTATTTTTACAATCTGGACGACTATGAAAGCGCGAAGAGAGACGCCGAGGCGGCCTGTCATCTGGGGGAATGCAATATGAGCGTGCAGTTGGAAAAATGATGGAAGAGTTTCGACGTAATCCCTTTTTAGATCCATTGCGCGGGTTATAGGCCCCCAAACGGTCATTGGGAATTCCTGGACAGGATTTTCATGGAAACACGAGGAAGGGAAACAAACCGGATGATGCCGCGCCCCCTGGAAACGATGTCCCGCGCCGCTTCGGCGACCGGC